>JBGTDH010000932.1:0-8963 GCA_041748435.1 Pirellulales bacterium | reverse complement strand
TGCGCATCGTGCGCCAAATACAAACCGCCGCAACGGGCATAGCCAGTATCAACGCCAGTCTGCTCGCGCAGCTTGGTGGCCCATTGGGCATGCAGAGCGTGACTCAAACCGGCGAGTTGTTCCAGCGGCGGAGCGTTCTCTTGAAACACGGCCGGCGGCAGAATTCCCGCTCCCGCCCAGGACGATTCCTGTCCCGGCGCGGCGCGATCGACCACGCGCACGCGCTCTCCCCGCCGCGCGAGTTCCCACGCCAGCGATAAGCCAATCACACCGCCGCCGACAATTAACACATCGTCCATAGATTTGGCATTACGAAAGCCTGACGGAGCAACGCGTGACATTCTAATCGTCGCGGACGCCGCTCGTCAGGACCTGGGCCTTCTCAAGTGTTACTTGGGGCAGGTGTCCGAGGTCGTGGCGTTGTCGCCGCATCAACACGGCTGGAAGGTGGGTTCCCGGAAGTTGTAGACGCCGCCATCGGCTGGGCGCCGCTCGATCAACGGTTCGGATTCCCGGCCGGAGAAACGACCTCCCAGCAGACACCGTTGCCCGAGCCATCGCCCCGGAAGTGCAGGAGAGAATTGCATTGGTGCCGATTCAACTTGGTGATGGCGTCGTGCAGGCGCCGCTCTCTTTCGGTTTCCGCATGGGGGGGCAACGGATCGTCGATCTGAACCGGCCAGCGCTCTTCCTGAAAGGCAGCAAGTACCCGCTCCTGGTTGATCGCTTTCGTCCGAAATCTTCGCACCAGAACGTCTCCCAGCCACAATTCACGCGACTTCGCGTCCCAACGGGGCACACGCTCCACAGCCGGCATGGTCATGGCCCGAATCGTGGGGCGGACTGGAATAACTCGAGATGCCGCGAACTCCAAGCCGCTGGCGGTTAGCACGAAGCACGACTTCCCGGAGAAAGCCAGGCTTGATGTTTTCCGGAACTTTCGTTGTCGAGCTTCTCGGGACAAGACTTCCACGAGGTGTTCCACATACTGCCGTCTGACCAGCCAGCGTAAATCGCTCATCAGTACGCCTGCCACCTGGAAATCGCCCACCGCCACGGCAAATTCCTGTGCGGGCGTGCCGGAGTCCTCGGCATCCCGATGTGCCCGCAACAGCAATCGGAGTGTCCTGCGACGTGCCAACTGCGGGGACGTTGTAAAACTGCGGACCGCACTGTGATGTACGCGCATGATTGTAACCCCTTTTCTTGAAACAACTTCCAGCAAACGCTTCGATTGGGGAATGTGTCAGTTGCATGCCCCCACAGCCACCAATCGCTGGAAGGTTGAAAAACCGGGCCCAAAATCCGTCAGAATTTGCGGGATTTCAAAAATATTTTGGGCAGCACAGCGGAGCGGGATCTACGCCGGCAAACTGACCCTCCGCTGACGCCGAACCGACGCGGCGCCGGCGATTGTTTTTTCCTGCGCCGCAACGATACACTGCTTCCGAAGGGGTCGCTGCAGGGCGTGGATGCCCTCGCGACCGCAGCGAGGTCGCCTCGCTCTCTGTCACGGACGATCGCGTCGCTTCGCGCGGTTTTGTCAGGCAAAGGCTACGTTTCCCCGATTCCGGGGCATCGATTCTGTCTCAGGCGCCCCTGCGACCTGCTCGCAGCGCCATGTGATTTAACCAGGTTCGTCGCCATGCTCAATGAACGCGAGAGGGTGCGTTTGCTTACCGGGGTCGTCGCCAAGGCGTTGGAGCTTTGGGCGCGCGCGTATGAGTATGCCCTCGATGCCGGCGTCGATCGTGCCGAGTTTGCGATTGAGATCTCCCACCTGCGTGAGATCGGACTGACGGACATCGACTTGCGATGGCTGGCCGCGAAGGCCTACATCGAGCACGTGGAGGAAACGACGCTGGCGGGAGATCCCGCGCGGAGCTTTCGACTGCGAGGCCTGGCCCTGTTCGGCGCGCGAAGCTGCTTTTTTCTGACAACGGCGGGGCGGGAGTTCGTCGCGTCGCTGGGACTTAATGCCGGAAGCACGGGCGACGATTTACCAACAGGCCTGGCGGTGGTGGCCGTCGATACGAGTGTTCCCTGCTGGAATGCAGAACGACAAACGCTGTCGTTTCTCGGTCACCTCGTCAAGCAGTTCAAACTGCCTTCGCCCAACCAGGTGGCGGTGCTGTCCGCCTTCGAAGAGGAAGGCTGGCCGCCGAAGATTTACGATCCTCTGGTGCGGAACAACGAGGTCGACCCGAAACGAAGATTGCAGGACACGATTAAGGCGCTGAACCGCTCCCAACGCACGCGGCTCATCCAGTTTCAGGGCGATGGGTCCGGTGAAGGAGTTCTGTGGGAGGCGATCGAAGAGGGGTTGCAAGGTCTCCGGCCTCTCGACAGAGTCGAACGCATCCAGGCGGCGCAAACAGTTCGCCCGAGCACGTCCAGTCATGGCTGACCATGGCCCAGACATCCGTTGCCAAAGAGCGTTCGATGTAGCGATACGGCAGCCAGCCATACCCTTGGTCGCCCCAGTTGCAGCCCCAGGAATTTCGTATCAGCAACGCCCCGGCGCACGAGGAATGAACCGCGTCGTCGAAACCGGCCACGGCCACGGCCTGCCCTCCGACCACGGAATCCAACTCGGGTCGATAGGGAACGATCGCATCCCGCGTGAGCGAATCGGTGACCGGAAAGCCCAGGACCACGGGCCACCCGGCGACGAGCAGCGCCTTGATGCGATTAAGGACCATGCTTCCGGGTTGATTGGCATCGAGCCTGGCGTAGTACACGCGGGAGTAATGCCGGCCGATGCAATACAGGAACGGATCTTTGAGGATCTTGTCTTTCGATCTTCCCGCGACGTAAGACTCCGGCGGCGAGCCGATGCGAGTCAGTGCCTTCAAGGTGGCCCTCAGGCTCACTCCTTCGTTGCCGCCGGCGCTGCGCTGAAACTTCTTTGCGACGCCGTACAGAAAAAGTTTCGATAACCGGCTGTTCGAGCCGCGGATTCGGCGCTCGAAGTATTCCACCACCGCGCCGCAGGCGAAAGCGGAAGACGCATTGTGAGCTCCTTGATCCTCCGGCTCCGGAAAATACTCTCGCAGATCAACTCGCGTCGAACGGGGCGCGGGAGCTGGTTCACAGTTGGCAAAGACGCGCGCCACCAGGGAGTGCTCCAGCGTGTAGTCCCGATAGTCCACAAGGTCCCGCTGCCAACCCAGCGCCCTTGGAAAATACTGCGTGCTCGGTCCCTCGGACATGCTCATGGCGATTTTGCTCTGGAGAAAACGAGAAACAGACCCCGGTCACTGCCGCTCCGCGGGTGCCTGCGACGATCCTCGGAAGTAGTCGTCGATCTCCTGGCCGATATCCGTGTCAGAGTCGAGATAGCTGAGGAGCAGCACATCTCCCAGAGGGATCTTCGCGGCCACCATCCGGTCCGCCACGTCCAGGCGTCGCCGAATGGCATCGATCAGCACCTGGCAACGGACGATCTGACCCCGATCAAAGTTGGTGTCCTGCTTGGCGAGCTCCTGACGCCGGACCCGCGCTTCGAGCTGCACGATTTGTGATTCCAGGTCCTGCCGCGCGTTCAACAGCTCTTGCAGCTTCTTTCGCGACGCGAGCAGCGATTGCTTCCTGGCGGCTGCGATCTGACGCTTGACATCCAAGGTCGCCGTCCCCGTCTGGTAGCGGCCAAAGCGGCGTTTGAGCTCTTCTTTAACCTCGGCCGCCGTGGCCTGCCGCGATCCCACCTTGAAGGCGCCGGTGTCGTTCTCGGGATCTGCTCGCAAACGCAGCAGCTCGCTACGCTGGGCGCCAAGCTGTGCCTCCGCGCCGGCCGCTTCGGCATCGGAGCGCTCCAGCGTCAGCTCGTCCTCCGCCACCGCCAGCATCGCCGTATGGATTTCGGGCAGCAGATCGCCCACCATCTGCCGGGCGCGCTCGAGCTCGAACTGAACCGAGACGTTGGAACGCGCGTTGTCGCGGTACCGTGCCAACAAGGTGGTGGCGTAGCTGGCGATGTCGCGTCCAAAGACCACGCCCACCAGGGCCGCTCCGACGAGCGAGAAACCGATCTTTCTGGTCCAAGGATGGTCGACCACTCGTTGCAGATCAATGCGCGTCATTGTGTGGGTCTCCGTTACTAAAGTGGAATTTTCAGAATGGCCGTCGTGCCGCACGAACAACAATCTCATGTCCGCGGGGGACTCTCCCGCCTCTTGACGAGGTTCTCCAGGCATTTGTCCAGAGTCTTCGCATCTGCCGGACGTTCCAAGCGGCGATACATCGCCGCGGAGCGGGTATAAAGTTGCCAGGCTTCTTCGTTGCTGTCATAGAGCGCGCAGAGCTTTCCAAGTCGCCAGTAGTGATAGGCGGTGGAAAGCTGCCCCATCCGTTGGACGAGATAATGTTCGGCGGTGGCGATGGTCTTCTGATCCGTAGCGCCGCGGCTGAGGAACAGCCCCAGCCGTGCCTCCGCGTCGAACGGATGCCAGTCTTGTTCGTGCGTGAAGTGCTCGATGGCTTTGAGGAATCGCCCTTGTGCCAGAAGCCGATCGCCGTTGCACAGGTACGCCCAGCCGTGAATGAGCTCGGTATTGCCCTGCGAGTAGCGCAGCGGCTTGAACTTCTGGGGAGCACCGGCTAACTGGTTGAAGTGCCTAACGCGGATGGCTCTGGCCTCGTCGAGCTGATTGCCGAGTGGCTTCTTCTGGGCCCACCAACTTGCCGCTAGAACCTCGAGCGCGCTGGCATGGTCGGGATGCGGCAGAAGCGGCTGGCGCTCCTCGGGACGGCGAAGAACCAAACCATACATTTTGACGGCCTTGGCCGCGGACTCTTCGGCTTCAGCGTAGCGAGCCAGATAGATCGATCGCTGGGCCAGCAGCCAGTGCGCATGCGCAACGTCCGGATGCTCGGCCGGAAGCATCTTCATTACCCGGTCGCACAGACGGACGGTGTCGTCGTGCTCCTTGTCGATGGTTTCCAAGGGAGCTTCGATCGTCTCGGACAACCCCAGCAAAATGTGGCACAAATCGGGATCGTGGGCGGAGAGCGCTTTCTCGCGCGAAGCGAGGGCTTGGCGATAGTCGGCTGCGGCCTGCTTGAAACCGCCGACGGCTAGCGCGGCCTCCGCGGCGACAACCTGCCGGTCGCTGTCCAACAGCGGCTGTTCCCATTCATGCACGGTTGTGAGCTGCTTGATGCGTTCTTTGGCCGCCGGGAAATCGGCCACCGCGACGAGTGAGCGCGCCCACAAGGTGGTGAGCCGATTTGCGCAGGTGCAACTCGCGAGAGGGCAGGAATGCTGCGAATGCTTGTCCCGTTCCAATGTCGACAGTGCGTCGTGGTAGCGAGCCTCCAGAAATGCCAGCCGCGCGTCGACGAGCACGTGGAACAGATCCGGCGCGACCGCTGCCTCTTTTCGGAGCTGCTCCTCCGCCGACCGAAGCTTGCCGAGAGTCAACAGCACGTCGGCAAGTTGCCGGCGGATGGCCTGCAAGTGATCCTTGTCCCGCGCCAGATCGAGCGCTTGGAGGAGCTGTTTCTCCGCCTCCGCGGAATGTGCCTCGAGACGGTTCAGCTCCGCGAAGGAAAACAAGAACGCGGCTTTCCTTTCGCCGTCTCCGACGAGCTTCTGATTGATCGCGGCTGCCTGCTGGAAGTGCTGGCGAGAGGACTTGAATCTTCGTTCCGCCACGTGGAGCCTTCCCAGCACGTGCAACAGCTCCGCGCGGATTCTCGACCGCTCGGGCGTGTTGTGCGTGGCGGTCAGCGGATCGGCCATGGTGGCACTTTTCAAGGCAGCGGCGTTGTCCCCCAGGCGATGATGTGCCCATGCCAGCCCGACATGGCTCTGTCCAAGCCGGAAGTCTTTGGGCGCCTGGGCAATCGCGCTCTGAAAGGCCTCACGCGCCTGCGTGTGCTTCCGCTCTTGCAGCTTCTGCCAGCCTTGACTATCGAGCCTGTGCCATTCGACCTCATCGGCCGAAGTCGCCGGCACGGCCAGCAACAGTCCGCACAGCGCGGCCACAATAGCCGGCGGGCTGCAGCGATAATGGCGTGGAGACGGTCTCGATCCAGGCTGATCCATGAGTTGCCTCCGTTAGCGTCCCACGGTCGACGCGGCCTGCGGTTCCGCCGGAGTGGCCGGCGTCATGTCGGGCTCCGGTTCTCCCGTCGATTGCGCCTTCCGCATTTCGTTTCGCAACTCTTCCATCCGTTCCGCCAGCCGGTTTTCCAGGGCAGCTAATCGTGTGTCGAGCTGCCTGGCGTAGGCCGCATCGACATCGGGCAGCTCGATTTCCGCCGCCGGCGGCGCGTGCCGGGTGATGTACAAACCCATGCGTTCGGCCAGGCGATCGACATCGCTGTCGGAGACGGTGTCGCCCACAGGTTCGAGCAGACGCGACCGCATGAAGCTGAGCCCGGCTAGAACCGCGGCGATCACGCATAGTGTCATGGCTGCGTCCTTCGGCGCGCCGCTCAGGAAATCGACGAAGCGTTGCCATCGCGAAGGACCGTAGGTTTCATGCCGGTACTGCTCCTGGGCGATGACCTTGTCGACCGCCACCCGGTAGAAAGCCGGATCCGAATGCTGGCGGGCAAACCGGATCGCCTCGCGGACGGGCTGCGAGCGTTCGTTGTGCTTGAACGCGCGGACCTGCATCTCGTCGCGAAACTCCTCGAGGGACATCGTTTGAGTCAGCTTCATGGAAAGAGCTCCTGGTGAAAGCAGATTGGTCAGGCAAAGGAAAGTTGGCTGGACGCGAAGGGAGGTTGCTGGGCCAGCAGGTCGAACTGCTGCGTCAGTGATTGCACGTCGGCATCGAACGCCGCCCGCTCCTCCTCCGGCACCTCAATGGCGCGCAGCAGCTTCTCGTTCAACTGCTCTGCCGGCAGGAAGCAGACTTCACTCCAGTCGGCGCTGGCGATCCACTGTTTGAGCGCGGGCATCTCGACGTGCAGGTCGAGCAATCTGAGGGGCAGGTCATGAATCACAGCGCTCGAAGCAGCACGGCTCGACAAAGCAGCGATCGAGGCAGCAGGGTCAGCCGCAACATCGGCGGCATGCTGCGGCGCCGCGACGATCTCGACCGCTCCGCCCACGGGCGAAAAGTCCACCGCCGCCGTGGAGCTGCTTTGCGGCGTGGCCGAAGTGATATCAGTGGCGGAAACGGCCACCTTTCCAATCAGCTCGTAGATGGCAGCGGAACGCAACGTCGCCACGATCTCCGATCCCGCGCCCTGGCTGCCGCTGCGCACCGGCACCGTCCAATAATCCCCCGCACGCGTAGAGTTCCAGCCCGTGATCTGCAGCTTGAACCCCGAGTTGCCCAGGGGTTTCGCCGTGGCGAAATCCTCGATTGGCCCGGCAAGCTCCCAGCGGGTGAAGATCGCGCGGCGTTTGTCACTGTCTTTGTCTTCCGGGCCTAATTCAATGGAGATCTTACTGGCCAGCGTGATCTCGGGGCCGTCGCCTTTCTTGGAGATCTGGACAAGTTTGGAAGCGGGCCAACCGTCCGGGACAATCGAGGCCGGCAACAGGAACTCGATGTGCTGCCCCTCGCGGACGCGCGCCAGCATCTCCGGCGGTTCATTAATCGTGACGGTGTCCGTCTCGATCGCCTCGAGTGGCGGCGTCTGCTTAGGCACGCTGACGAGCACTCGAAATGTCTCCGACGCATTGTCGCGGGACCACTTCAGTTTGCGGACGGTGGTCGCTCCAATCGCCTCCTCGAAGACCTCGAACCGGTACAGGTGGTTGCCCAACTCGTGTTCGGCGGTCGGTTGCAAGACCAGCGGAATCTTTCGATCGTTCGCCGGCAAGGCCGCAGATTTCAGTACGAGTTTCGGGTTCGTCATGCGCAGGCGGGCCGCCGCGTCGCCGGGACTGAGCGCCGGATCGAGGCGATCGGCGGGGTAGACGGCCAGCAAGCCAAGTTCGGCGTAAAGGTGATATTCGCCAGCCACCAGCGTGGCGTCCGGCGCCCATTTCTTCACGACGTCAAATGAATGCGGACCTCGCAGCTGCGGAGAGAGTTTCAACCGGCGTCCTTGAATGTAAAGAGAGTCCGGCAGCGTTAACTGACCGCCCGCGAGCACGAGCCGTCGCACGAAGGCGAGATCGGGAGGCGCCGTGATTGGATCAACTGACTTCAGAGCGGTGCGAACGGCGTTGACGTCTGCGCCGTCTGCAATCCCGCGGAGCTTCGACACCAGGCCGACCAGAGCGTTGCGAATTTCATTCACTTGCCCGCCCAGCGCCGTGGCGTCGGCGGCCAGGGCGTCGATCTTGACGGCATCGATCAGCGTTTGCTCATTCAAGTCGGCGTCGAGAATCAGCCGTCCCTGCCGCTGCAGGACGGCGATCAGGTTGGGGTCGTCCGCGTACAGTTGGGAAAAGTCGCCTCTCATGAGGGCCTCACTAGTTGGCGAAGAAGATTTCGGATTCCATCAGCACGGGCGTGAATTCTTGAAGCCACTTAAGCAGGTTCTGCTCTCGATGCGGCAGCGCGAGCCGGTTGAAGGCGCCCATCTCGCCCCCGTCCTCGGCGCCTTGTCGGATTTCCGCAGGGCACGTATCGGCCAGTTGCCCATAGGCGGCGTGCCCAAATCTTGCGGGATGCCCATCGACCGCGACGAACACAGGCGCGATCGGAACGCCCGGTGCAGCGGCCGTCTGCCCCTGCGGACAACTGGACGAGTCGGATTGCCGTTGCAGGCTCAGGTCGGGTTGACAGTAGTAACGGGCGGGCGTCGGGGAATTCTCGGGAACAAACGAGAATCGCAGCCCGCCGATATCCCGCCGTCGGACGCACACAATATCGCGGAAGATGCAGTCCTGAGCCGAAAGAGTGGAGACCTCGACCCGGCCGAACAGCGTGCAGCGGCTGATGCGACAATCGAAATCCGTGAAGCCGCGGAGCGCGTGGTCGCCCTCGTCGTGCGGCGGATCGGCGGCACTGGCCCGCGTGCCATCGACAATGCTATCGGCGATGACCAGT
>JBGTDH010000931.1:0-6325 GCA_041748435.1 Pirellulales bacterium | reverse complement strand
CTCAATTGCCGCAGGACCGGTCGCGTCAGCCAGACGGGCCGCTGGAACCTCGGTCCACGGGATTGTTTTTCGACGGGCTCTGCCGGGGAGGGAGTGGTTTCCGGGGCGGATTCCGCAAGGGACTCGGTAACTGCGCTCATGGAACTCCGCCCTGCCGTTAGAGGGATGGCTGCGTCTACTCTCCAATCAACCAAATCGGTCAGCAAAATCAAGGTTATTCCACAAAGATTGTAACGGGCCAGGCGAAATCGTGTAGGAAGGCTACACCCCCGGAAGGAATGCGTGGAAAACTGGCTGGCGGCATTCGTTGGAGTTGGATTGGCTGCCTCTTGCGGCTTTCGCGTGTTCGTGCCGCTGCTGGTGGTGAGCGCGGCCGCCAAGGGAGACTTGATCGATCTGTCCGCCGGCTTCGATTGGATGGGGTCGTGGCCGGCTCTGGCCGCGTTTGCCGTGGCCACGCTGGTGGAGATTGGCGCCTATTATGTGCCGTGGCTGGACCACGCGCTGGATACGATCGCCAGTCCGGCCTCCGTTGTGGCGGGCGCCGTCTTGTTCGCCGCTTGCGTGGCCCAGTTCGATCCGTTTCTCCAATGGTCGCTGGCGGTGATTGCCGGCGGAGGCGCAGCAGGCGTGGTGCAGGGTGGCACCGTGGTTACCCGAATCGCCTCGACCACCACCACGGGCGGACTGGGCAACTTCGCGGTCAACACGCTGGAAACCGTCTCTGGCTTCGTCTTCTCGGTGCTGGCCATCGTCGCCCCGCTCGTCGCCGTAACGCTGCTGCTTTTTACCGCTTTCGGACTGTATTACATCGGCCGCCAGGTAACGCGCCGCTTTTTTGGCCGCCGCAAGACGCTCGATTCCCACAACGCTGATTGACAGCGGCCGGCGCGGCAATGACAATGGTGGGAGCAGCGCCGAGGACGCCCTTTCGTACCTCGGCACGCATTTTCCAGCTTTTCCCGGCATCTTGACGCCGTGCGAGATCAGGACTCGCGCAGACCTCGTTGCAGCCATGACGGATCATTGGCGGCAGTTTCGTACGGAAACGCTCGGGTTCCGCATTCCCGCATAGCCGGTCCAGCGTGGTTCGCTGACGCGACTTCGGTCGACTCGTCCCCCTGGCACCCTGAGGAGCGCCTCATGAAGAAGTTCATGCTGTTGTTGATTATCGTAGCGGTCGCAGGCCTGATAGCGGCTGGTCCGGCAATGCGGCACATCAACGACCTGAATGCGCCCCATTTTCAGACGGCCGATGTCTCCGAAGGGACCATCACCACGATTGTCCGCGCCGTGGGCACTGTGGAACCCGTGTTGTCCGTGCAGGTGGGCTCGTTCGTCTCCGGGCCGATCGAAGCCCTCTACGTCGACTTCAACGATTCGGTGAAGAAGGGTCAACTGCTGGCCAAGATCGATCCGCGGATCTTAGCGGCCGAGGTGGCGCGCGATCGCGCCGCTCTGGCCACCACGCAGGCCGAGGTGCAACGCGTGACGGCCCTGGTGCAGCAAGCCCGCAACGACGAGGGTCGCGGCGTGGCCCTGCGGAACGACAACAAGAATTTCCTCTCGGACTCCGAGATGGACAAACTCAAGTTCGGCCGCCTTTCGCTGGAGGCTCAACTGGCCGTGGCCCAGGCGGGCGTGCAGCAAGCGGACGCCAAGCTTAATACGTCGCTGGCCAATCTGGGCTACGCCGAGATCCGCTCGCCGGTGGACGGCATCATCATCGATCGCCGCGTGGAGCCGGGGCAGACCGTGGCGGCCAGCTTCACCACGCCGGTGCTGTTCGTCGTCACCCCCGACCTGGCGGGCGAGATGCACATCTTCGCCAAGGTGGACGAGGCCGACATCGGACTGGTCCGCGAGGCGCAACAGGCCGATCGTCCCGTGCGGTTCACGGTCGATGCCTACCCCGACGATCAGTTCTACGGCCGTGTGAAGCAGATTCGCAGCAGCTCCACCATCATCGAACGCGTGGTCACCTTTCCGGTGGTCGTGAGCACCACCAACCCGGAGAAGAAGCTGCTCCCCGGCATGACGGCCAGCCTGCACTTCGAGACGGCAGTGAAGGAAAACGTACGGCGCGTGCCCAACGCCGCCATCAGCTTCTTTCCCACCGCCGAGCAAGTGCGCGGAGAAGATCGCATGCTGCTGGCGCCGGGTGAGCCCTTCCAGAAACAAGGAGACGTCGCTGCGGTCGAAGAAGAGGGAAGCCTCTCGCGCCGCCGCAATCGCCGGCATGTGTGGATTGTCGATGGCCGCTTGCTGCGCGCCGTGCCTATCACCGTGGGCATCAGCGATGACGCCTTCACCGAAATCGTCTCGGGCGATCTGAAGGGCCGAGCGAATGTCGTAACCGGGATTGGTACGTGATCCATGAACCTTCTCCTCGTCACCCGCGTGGCCATGCGGGCCATCACCAAGAATAAGCTGCGGAGCTGGCTTACGGTGATCGGCGTAGTGATCGGCGTGGCCGCGGTCACGACGATGGTCTCGCTGGGAAAGAGCGCCTCCGAGCTGGTGGAGAGTCAGCTCAATAGCCTGGGAACCAACGTGCTGCTGGTGGTGCCCGAGCAGGGAACCGTGGAACGGCAGCGGACGATGCTTACGCCGGAAGACTCGGACGCTATTCTGCGCGAGTGCGCGGCGATTGGCGCCGCCACGCCGCTGGTGGGCGTCGCCGGGCAAGTAGTGTATGGCCACTTTCATCGCCGCCCTGCGATGGCCGGCGTTGGAGCAGACTACCTTAAGATTCGCCAATGGCCGCTAGCGTATGGCCAGTTCTTCGAAGAGCGGGATATCCACTCCGCGGCCAAGGTCTGCGTGCTGGGCCAAACCATGGCGGCCAAGGTTTTTCAGACCACGAACCCTCTGGGAAAGACCATTCGCATCGGCAATATTCCCTTTCAGGTGATTGGCGTGCTGGAACCGAAAGGGGCCAACCTGTTCGGACAGGATCAGGACGATCTGGTGCTGATGCCCTTTTCCACGGTGCGCAAGCGGCTGCAGGCCTCCAACTTCAACAATGTCGATTCGATTCTGGTTTCCGCTCGCGCCGCCGATGAGACCGTGGCCGCGCGCGTGCAGATTGTGCGGTTGCTCAACGAGCGGCATCGCATCCCGCCGGGCCAGCCGCCGCACTTTCAAGTGGCCGATATGAAGGAGTACGCCGCCATTCTGGATGTAGTGATGAAGGCCCTCACGTTTACGCTGGCCGCCATTGCCGGAATTTCCCTGTTGGTGGGCGGCATCGGGATCATGAACATCATGCTGGTCTCCGTAACCGAGCGCACCCGCGAGATTGGCGTGCGGATGGCCGTGGGCGCGCGATCGCGGGATATCCTGCGCCAGTTCCTGGTGGAAGCCGTGGTGCTCTCCAGCATGGGCGGCGCTGTTGGCATTCTGCTGGGAACCGTGGCGTCCCTAGGGGGCACCCGCATCATCAACTCGTTCATGCCCAGCGTGCAGCTTCCTCCCACGGTCTCCTTCTCGGCCGCGGCCGTGGCCATGCTATTTGCCGCCGCCGTGGGCATGTTCTTCGGCTACTATCCCGCCTACCGCGCCAGCCGCCTCGATCCAATCGAGGCGCTGCGCTACGAGTAGCAGTTTGGCGCTTCCTCGTTGACTCACGCGGTCTACGGTCGATAATAGCGGTATGAGCACGTCCATCGAGCAAACGACGTCGGACATGGAGTATGCGGCGCATTTGGTGACGAGCGGGCTGAGGGATCCCGCGTTCGAGAGCCGAATTCGGGCCGAGGCTGAGCGAATTCGCGAAGAGATCCTTCGCCAGCACGGTGTCCTCGATATCGGCGTTCCCGCGATCCGCGAGTTGCGAGAGTGAAGTACGTTCTCGATTCCTCGATCGGCTTCAAGTGGGTTGTCACCGAAGCGCTCACGGACAAGGCTCTCCGGTTGCGCGATGATGTTCGCACGGGCGCGCTGGAGATCATCGCCCCGGATGTCTTTCCCGTGGAAATTGCTCACGCCCTGACCAAGGCTGAACGCCACGGTCGAACACCTGCCCCCAGTTGTTTCCCTCGCTGGCGTTGATTCCACGGGCCTACCAGATAGCATCGGCAGCCCGGATCGGCATCTACGATTGCCTCTATGTGGCATTGGCAGAGCAGCAGCAATGTGACCTGATCACCGCGGACGATCGGCTGGTTAGCAGCTTGCAGCGTCAGTTCCCCTTCGTGAATCCACTAGCCGGCGTGTCGCGCTAACGTCATTGCAAACACAACGAGCGGCTTCCGCTTCAAAGGCAGAAGCCGCTCGGATTGTGAAATCTTGCCGTTGGCGCGGGTGTGAACTACTCGTTCGGCACGGGCACCGTCACCGCGTGCAGAATGCTCTTGTCGGCGTCGTTCTGGATGAACGCCACGACGGCGAGGTTCTTCAAGTCGATCGGCGGCAGCGGATTAGGAAACGGCGAGCGCGCCTGATACGTGGCGAGGTAATCGTTCAGCGTCTGGCGCACCTGGTTGAGATCGACCGTCTCGTTGGAAGTGCATTGATCCGCCACCAGTTCCTTGCCCTCGACGCCGCCGGGGAAGCCGCGTACCACGTGGTGATGGAACCGCAACTGGTTGCCCCCTACATAGCGAATCGACTCTTCCGTCAACACCAGCCGCAGGCGAAGCTGCGGTTCCTTCTTGTCTTCGGCCTTGGCATCCGCGGGCTTGACGGTCTGCGCCGTGGCGACAATCACCACATTGTGGCCCGAGCGCGTGGCCTTGAGATCAATCTTGGCCGGCTTCTGCGCTGCCAACTGGCCATCAATCACCCCGCGATATTGGCCGAACTTGGATTCCGCGTTTGCCATCCCGCCGCCGCCGCGGGCATCCGCTACGCCGTTAAAGAACGTGGTGGGGGTGGAGTTGGCGGCATAGTATTTCGCGCGGGCCACCGCATCGGCGTTGGTCAGCGGATCGGGACCGGGAATGTGCAAGTGGTACTGCAACGTCACCAGCTCCTTGGGCTGATACGACTTGATTAACGCATCGAACGCCACGTCGGCGGCCACGCACGGCGGGCATTGCGCGCCGGTGAATAGCTCCATCAGCACCACGCGGTCCTGATCCGCTTGCGCGCGGCCTGCAAACGCTTCGGGCTTGAAGGGGGGCACCGTGCGATGGTATTCCTCATCCAACGCGGCCTCGATCTTCTCCAGCCGGGCGTCGGTGGCATCCGCCAAATCCTTTTTCTCCAGCAAGCGGGCCGAGGAGGCCAATACCGCCAGGACCGCCGCTTGCTGCTGCGGGGAGGCATTGGGACCAAGCTGCTTGTCCGCTTGTTGGGCCATCTCTAGCGCGATACCGGCGTAGGGCTTCTTGCCCGAGATGGCCTTAAGCGCGCGGTTGCGATACTCGGCCACGAGCGGCTCGCCGTAAATCTCGCCCACGGCCAGCATCTTTTGGATGGAGCGCTGCACGTCTTCCACGCTTAGCTCCGCGGCGGCGGCGCCCTGCAAGATCATGCCGTACATGGCCGCAGCAATGGGACCGCTCGTCTCCTCGACTGTTGCCTGCAACTTCTGGATGCGAGCCTTGGGATCGCGCTCCTGCAGGGCGGCTGAATAGAGTTTGTAATCCGCCGGCGGAGAAGCCCTCTCCGTCTTCTCCGCTTCCGTGCGCTCCAGTCGCGCCGCGTAAAGAACGCCACGGAAGCGAAGGGTTCCCAGGACCTGCCCTGCCAGGGAGCCCTCTTTGACAAGCTTGCCGATAAACGGATCTTCCGTCGCGCCTTGAACCAGCATCAGCGAGACCTTGTCACCCTCGTGCTTCAGTTGCTGGACCTTCGGGGCAGTCAAAATTCCTGCCACCGCGTTGACCACGGTCCCCTCCAACTTGCCGTCCTGGTCTTTCGCATCCAGGATCAAGAACTCGGTGTCGGTGAGGGGGCTTACGACAAGTTTCCAACGGCCCGCCAACTCCGGCTCCGCTGCCCGCAATTGATTCACGCCCAGCACCAGCAGTGCGCTGGCGCACATTGCCACGCCCAGGACCATCCGCATGGGAGACTCCTTATTCCTAGAAAGGGACAACCAGCCCGACACCCCAAGACAGCAATTGGTTTTATCAGCAAAACCCGCGGCACGCCACTTTTTTTGTTTGACGCATGGGGAGCAGCGCCGGATTGGCATGCGGAAGCACTGTCATGGCAGCAATCCGTGGCTCGCATTGTAGCCCGACGCGCAACGGCGTGTTGATTTTCTTTGCCAAGGGGGCGGAGTGACGGGTTTCCCCCCAGGCCCCCGTCGTGGTGCCTGCGCACCGGGGGCGAGTGGCGGGTCGAGTTAGGGGTTCAAGGGAGTTGGGAATCA
>JBGTDH010000930.1:0-3414 GCA_041748435.1 Pirellulales bacterium | reverse complement strand
TGCGGCTGGCAGACAGCAGCGGTGTGTTGGAGGGAGAATTGTTCTTGGCCGTCGACGCCGATGCGGGAGAGACCGAAACGCTCGTGCGGCAGGCTTCGGTCGTGGAGCGCGAGTGGCTCGATGAGCGGCAACTCACGACTTCCGTCGATGTGGAGTTCGACCAGACGGCATGGCGTGTCTCCGCTCGGCGACGTGTGCGATTCCTGGACCTCGTGCTGGAGGAATCGCCAGCCCGCCTTGCCGACGACGAGCGGACGGCGGATGTTCTGGCCGTGGCGGCGTCCGAACACTGGGACCGCGCGCGGCCACTGGACGATTCGCCCGCCGGGCAGTATCTGGCGCGCGTTCGAGCATTACGCCGCTGGATGCCGGAATTGGAGTTGCCCGCGTGGACCGAAGAGGAGCTCCGATCGCTGCTGCCGCAAGTTTGCCTCGGTTGCCGCAGTCTGGACGAAGTGCGCGCCAACTGGCTGCCCGCGTGGCGGGCAATGTTGCCGCATCAGGTATTGCAAACCATCGAGCGCGAAGCGCCGGAGCGGCTGACGGTTCCCAGCGGCAACCGGATCGCGTTGCGTTACCAGGCAGACCGGCCGCCGGTGCTGGCCGTGCGAATCCAAGAGTTATTCGGCTGGGAAGACACGCCGCGCATCGCTGGCGGCCGAGTGCTGGTGCTGCTGGAGTTGTTGGCGCCGAACTATCGCCCCCAACAAGTGACCGACGACTTAGCAAGCTTCTGGACGAATACTTACCCCCAAGTTCGCAAGGACCTGCGGAGGCGTTATCCTAAGCACGCGTGGCCGGAGAATCCGCGAGCATGATACAATCGTGAGAAGCTGACAGATCCGGAATCCAGCGAGATACTTACGGAGTGACCATGAGCCCCAGTAGCGAGCAGTTCCTCGATTCTGCCTTATTACTGCCGGAAGCCGACCGCGCGGAATTGGTGGAGGCATTGATCGCCTCTTTCCAACCGGCGGATCGCCCCCCATTCGACGATTTCTGGCGCGAGATCGTCCAGCGACGCTCGGCAGAATTGCGGTCAGGCCACGTCATTGCAGTTCCGTGGGAGGACGTGAAACGCCAAGCGCGGGAGAAGCTCCGTGGTTAGTCATAGACATTGTTTGGCGGTTTTCTTCATCGCCGTCAACCTGGCGATCGCACCCTGGGCGTTCGCGCAGGAGACGGCGCCGCTCACGTTTCGCGTGATGACCTATAACATTCATCATGGGGAGGGTGTGGATGGCAAGCTGGATCTGCCGAGGATCGCCAACCTGATCAAGCAGGAGCGGGCGGATGTGGTGGCGCTGCAGGAAGTAGATCGGCTGGCGACGCGCAGCGGGAAGCGGGACATCGCCCAGGAGCTCGGCGAGCTGACCGGCATGCAGCACGTGTTCGGCAAGAACATCGATCTGCAAGGAGGCGATTACGGCAACGCAATCCTCTCGCGGTTTCCCATTGTCGAGCATCGGCAGACGCGCTATCGGGTCTCGATCAGCGGCGAGCAGCGCGGACTGCTGACCGCCGTAATCCGCGTTCACGACCAGGAGCTGCTACTGCTCAACACGCACCTCGATTTCAAGAAGGACGACGAGGAGCGGCTGGCCAACGTGGCGGAAGCTCTGGAAAACATCGTTCAGGGTGAACCGAAGCGTCCCGTTCTAGTGTGCGGAGATTTCAACGCGCCGCCGGGAAGTCCGGCTTACAAGGCGGTTACGGAGGCACTGGTCGATTGCTGGCCGCTGGCGGGCGAAGGGCACGGATTCACCATTCCTGTGCAGTTTCCCGCGGCACGCATCGATTACGTGTTCCTCGAAAAGCAATCGCCGCTGGTCCCGCGGAAGGCCTGGGTCCCGAAGAGCAACGCCTCGGATCATTTGCCCGTGGTGGTGGAGTTCCAATGGCGGCGGTAGCACGCTACTTCTTGGCGCTCCAAGGAAACGCGATGGTGGGGAACTCGCGAATCTCGGTATACGCTTTGCCCCCCGCTTCACCGGATTTCTGCGTCACCAGCTTCGTGTAGACGCAGTAATAGCCCGTTGCCTTGGGCTTGAACTGGGCGTGTCCCTGCGCGTCGGCTTTGATCTCTTCGTTGTTGAGACTCTCGTCAACGGTCGTGAAGACGGCATCCGGGACTGCCTTGCCATCCTTGATCAACGTGAGGGTCACTCCTTCCGCGGAGAACGTGGCCATGATCTCGGGCGCACCGGCGTCGCGCGGCGGCAGCTTGGGCGTCTGCAACACGTCCCCGGCGATGGCCTTGGGATAGTAGCGCAGCAGAAACGGCACGTCGCGCGTCAGTACGCCGTATTCGCAGATTCCTGCCACGACGCCGGAGGCCGTCGGCAAGCCGGCCGTCAGGCGGTCGGTTTGCTTGGCGACCGCCAGCGGTTCGTACTTTCCACCCGGCGGGCAGTGCCACAGTCGCGTCTGGGCGATTTTGTCGACGAACATGGGATCGCCCGCCGTGGCCTGCTCGCTGAAGAACACTTCGGCCCGCGGAGTGGAGACACCCGCCCCGGCCGGCTCCACGCGAATAAACAGAAAGTGCCCCAGCGCCGGCCCCGCCGCTTGCCACATCAACACCAGCGCAGCCAGACGAAGTATCATGCGATTCATATTCGTTCTCCCGTTTGAGTTGCCGCCAGCTTAGCCGCGAGGGCGGGAGCGTCGCAACCGTTCTAGAAATTGGCGCAGGTCCGTGGGCAGCGGCATTTCGAAGTGCAGCACTTCCCCGGTAATAGGGTGAGTAAATCCCAATTCGAAGGCGTGCAGGGCTATGCGCGGGGCGCCGCTGGTGTCGGGGGGCTCGGCGCGGTGCAGTTGTTTTTGGTAAACCTTCTCGCCGCAGAGCGGATGTCCCGCCTCGGCCAGATGGATGCGAATCTGATGCGTGCGTCCCGTCTCCAGCCGGCATTCGACCAGCGTGTAGCGGCCTAGGTCTTCCACCGGCTGCACGTGCGTCACGGCGAGCTTACCCTCCTCCTCTTCCGCCGTGCTGCCGCGGCGGCCGTCGCCCCGGTCGCGCGCCAGAATCGAGCGGATGGTGCGAGGATCTTCGAACCTGCCCTGCACAATGGCCAGATAACGTCGCTGGACCGAGTGCTGCCGGAACTGCTTTCCTAAGCCGGATTCCGCGGGAATGCTGCGTGCAAAGACCATCAGACCGCTCGTTTCCCGATCGAGCCGATGCACGGGACGAATCCATTTGCGGCCCGCCGTCTGCGATGGCGGTTGCTTCGCTTTACCTCGCGTTTTTCGCGCAACAGGTTGCTTCTGCTCCAGCCGGGCCACGATCCGCGGCAGCATCTCGTCCAAGGTCGGCTGAAGCTGCTTCCGCCGCGCGGGCCAGTGGCGTTCCTCCGTGTGGCGAACGCTGGTCACGCCGCACGGCTTTTCCACCACCAGCAGATGATC
>JBGTDH010000929.1:0-2443 GCA_041748435.1 Pirellulales bacterium | reverse complement strand
CGAATGCCCGCGCCGGCCAGGGCCAGCGAGTAGACCCAGGGCCAGTGATCGCGGCCGGCGTTCTTGTTGATGACCGGTGTGCGGCCGAACTCGGCGTTCACCAGCACCAGCGTTTCTTCCAGCATGCCGCGCTCGTCCAGGTCTTCCACCAGTGCGGAGAATGCCGCATCGAACGTGGGACCCAGGGAATCCCGCATCTGCTTGAAATTCTGTCCGTGCGTGTCCCACGAACCCTGCGGCGTGTGGCAATAGCTCACGTTTACCAGGGGCACGCCCGACTCCGCCAAACGCCGGGCCAACAAGCAGCGCTGGCCGAACTCGGTGCGGCCGTAGCGCTCGCGCAGCTTGGGGCTCTCTGCCGCCAGATCGAACGCGCTGCGTGTACGGCTGGAAGAGAGCAGGCTGAAGGCTCGCTCGTAATACGAGCCCAGGTTGCGGGCGGCGGCCGATTGATCGAGCAGTTGCCGCTGCTGATCGAACTGAGCCAGCAAGTCGCGACGGGCCGACAGCCGCAGGCTGGTCATGTCGGCATTGGCCTCGACCGCGCCAATCCGCACGTCTGGGGCCAACAGCTCCTGGTCGACCGTGAAGCTCGTATGCTTCGCGCCCAGGAAGCCGGGAATCTGGCCATGCAGCACGGTGCCATTGTTGCGACGCATCAGCGGGCCAATGCGAACCCAGGTCGGCAACTCACCCTCGGCGGGACGCAATGAATCAAGCACCGCGCCGAATGGCGGAAAGTCGGTCTCGGCCGGCGGAAAATCGGTCTCGGGCGTGCCGGGTGGATGCGCGTGCCCCGTGTTGGCCGTGAGGCTGGCCGTCACGTGATTGGCATTGGCATGCGACATCGAACGCACAATCGCCAAACGATGGGCCATGCGCGCCGTTTGCGGGAGCACTTCCGAGAACTGCACACCGGGAAGCGTGGTATCAATGGCGCCGAACTCTCCGCGAACTGCCGAAGGTCCCTCGGGCTTGGGATCGAACGTCTCCTGCTGCGGATGCCCGCCATGCAGGTAGAGCACAATCACCTGCTTGGCGCGGCCGAAAGTCGTCGAGCTCGTGTCTTTGGCTACGGCCCGGCTCGCCAACAGTTGCGGCAGCGTCAGGCCTAGGCCAAACAATCCGCCCACGCGCAACGCCTCGCGTCGCGTCAACCACCTGGGCTTCGAGCTGCGCCGATCCTTGGGATCTTCTTTCGGGCGGCCCGTCCGCTCGAAGACGCTGGCGCCCTGCTCGAAGAGCTGCGTCTGCCAGTAATAGATCTGGCCAGGTTGCAGATCATGCTGCTCGCACAGTGACGAGATCGGCGTCTTGTCGATCAGGTGCTTCTTGAGGATGGCGAGCTTGTCGGGTGCGGAAACGGTCTTGCGTACTTGACTCATGGAATCCTCCGGGTGCTAGGGCTATGCTAACCTTAACCCCCGTGAATTCCAGCTCCAAGTGAAGTAATACTGTTGTCCACCCCTTTTGCATGCGGCGGGGGGCGTATCGTAGAATCAGGATGTGGTGGGAACAGACTTTGGAGGCGGCCATGCCCTCGCGATTGTCACAGTGGGGTTTGAGGCTCGGATTCTTTGCGATCGCGATTGTGCAGATGACCGCGGCCGCGCGGGCTCAGGGCGGACCGCTGGCGGAAGGAATCGACGGTCTCTTCACTGCGGGCTGGCGCAATTCCGCCACGGCGTTGAGCTCGGCTCAGCCCCATTATGCCAAGGCGCAGGCCGCCGCCCCGGGCGATGAACGGCCGGCGTACGCCATGGCGCTGATCGCCATCAAGAACTCCCGCTACGAAGATGCCCGCAAATGGCTGAAGCAGGCACTGATGCTCGACAAGACCGATCCCGCCGCGCAGCACGCCCTGATTTGGGTGGAGTTGTTCACCAAGCAGTATGCCGCGGGCCTGTCGGGCATGCAGACGATGGCCGCGTCGTTGGCCATGACCGATCCGGGGGTTTCGCCCGACGAGCGGCAAGCGCTGGCGGGCTCGCTGGGTCGCATGCTGGGCTTTCTGATGGCGACGGCCCCGGCCACGCTCTCGATCAGCCAGCTGGCAACCGCGGAGCAAGATTTGCTCGGCACTCTGCCGCGCGCTCTGCATGTGGCCTTTGTGGAAGGTGAGCAGCAATCGCGCGACAAGTTTGAGCAAATGACCGCGGAGTTGGCCAAACAGAAGGGCGTGGCGATCGAGGAGCAGACCCAGGAGAAGAACCTGGCCCAAAAGAAGCTGGCGGAAGACAAGGACGATCTGACCGAAGCCAAGGGCGCCTTGGGTGAAGAGGCTGAACGGGTCCGCGAGAAGTACAGCACCGAAGAGAGTGCTCTGAGCCGGGACATCGCCCCGCTGGCCCGCCGGCTGCAAGCCTTGGACGCGCGAGCCCGCACGCTGCAAGACTTTCTGCGGACCATCGATCGGGACATCGAGCGGCTGATTGCCTCCGCC
>JBGTDH010000928.1:0-3035 GCA_041748435.1 Pirellulales bacterium | reverse complement strand
ATCGCCGTCGGCCAGCAAACCGCCATCCAGCGCCTGGCCGAGCAAATCGTCGGCCTGATGGAAGCCCCCTGGTGAGTGCGCCATTCTCCGGTGCGGCTCGGTGGTCGGTCAGCACGTCAGGCGGTGAATCACACGTTGACTTGCGCCCCCAGTGCGGGATACTCACTCCGAAACCAGCCAACAGCCGCAAAGGAGTCTTGCATGCGTCGCGCAAAGGTTACGATTGTGGGGGCGGGCAACGTCGGAGCGACCACGGCCCATTGGTGTGCCGCGGCCGAGTTGGGGGATATCGTGCTGCTGGACATCCCTCAGGTGGAAGACATGCCCAAGGGGAAGGCGCTGGACTTGATGCAGTCTTCCCCGATTATGGGCTACGACGCCAAGATCACGGGCACCAATAACTATGACGACTCCGCGGGCAGCGACGTGGTGGTCATCACGGCTGGCATTGCCCGCAAGCCGGGGATGAGCCGCGACGATCTGCTTTCGACGAATGCCAAGATCGTCGGCTCGGTGGCAGAGCAGGTCAAACGCACCAGTCCCGACGCCGTAGTGATTGTGGTCAGCAACCCGCTGGACGCCATGGTGCAGCGGGCGTTTCAGGTCACGGGCTTTCCGCCTCAGCGCGTGGTGGGTCAGGCGGGGGTGTTGGACACAGCCCGCTATCGCACCTTCCTGGCGATGGAGTTGGGCGTAAGCGTGGAAGATGTTTCGGCACTGTTGATGGGGGGGCATGGCGATACGATGGTGCCAATGCCCAGTTGCACCAGCGTGGGCGGCATTCCTGTCACGCGACTGATGAGCCGAGAACGGCTGGATCAAATTGTCGATCGCGCACGCAAGGGGGGCGCAGAGATCGTGAATTTGCTGAAGACCGGCAGCGCCTACTACGCACCGGCGGCCGCCGTGACGCAGATGGTGGAAGCCGTGGTCAAGGACAAGAAGCGGCTTATTCCTTGCGCTGCCTATTGCGATAAGGAATATGGCGTCGGCGGGTACTACGTGGGCGTGCCGGTGGTATTGGGGACGGGAGGCGTCGAACGCATCGTGGAGTTGCAACTGGATCCTCAGGAGAAGGCCGATTTCCAGAAGAGTGTCGACGCCGTGAAGGAGCTCGTCGCCGCCATGGCCAAGCTTACAGGATAAGAACGCGACCTGGCGAGCGTACGCCTCGACGCTCGCAACCGGCGAGGCGGCAGGCCATAATGCTCCCATGCTAACGCTCCACAGATATCTGCCCACAGTTGTATTGTTTCTCTCCGCGCCGCTCTTGGCCGCGCCGGAGATTCCCGGCAAGCCGCAGGAGCGGCCGATCGCACTGGTCGGCGGCACGGTGCATCCGGTCAGCGGGCCGGCGATCGAGAATGGCACGGTGTTGTTCGAGAAAGGCAAACTCACCGCGGTGGGCAAAGAAAGCGCGCTGCCGGCCGGGACAGAGCAGTTCGATGTCAAAGGCAAGCACGTCTATCCGGGCCTGATCGATTCGTACACGACGCTGGGTCTGGTCGAGATCGATGCGGTGCGGGCCACCAAAGATCAGGCCGAGTCCGGGACGATCAACCCCAACGCCAAGGCGCAAGTGGCCTTCAATCCCGATAGCGAACTCATTCCCGTGGCGCGCTCCAACGGCGTGCTCTCGGTGCTCAGCGTGCCGCAAGGGGGGCTGATGTCCGGCTCTTCTTCCGTGATGCAACTGGACGGCTGGACGTGGGAAGACATGACCGTGCGACCCGTGGCTGGCGTGCATCTGCGATGGCCGCGGACCACGCCCGTGCGGGAGTTTCTGGCGTCCGATCCGGAGACCCCCGATCAGAAGAGACGCGACACCGCGATCGAGAGCATCCGCCAGGCCTTCGCCGACGCGCGGGCTTACCTGACCGCCAAGAAAGCCGCCAGCCTGGGCAAGCCGCCGCAGTTCGATGCGCGGTGGGAGGCGCTCATTCCCGTGATCGAGGGGCAAACGCCGCTCGTGGTGGATGCCGACGACATTCAGCAGATTCAAGCCTGCGTGGCCTGGGCCGCCAAGGAGAAGCTCAAGATTATCCTATGGGGCGGCTACGATGCTTTGCACTGCGCCGAGTTGCTCAAGAAGCACGATGTGCCGGTGATCGTCGCCGGCGTGCATCGCCTGCCGGCCCGCCCCGGGGAGCCGTACGATCATCCCTTTACGCTCGCCCGCCGCTTGCAAGACGCGGGCATTCGCTACTGCATCTCCAGCTCCGGCGATGCCTGGGCCGTGCGGAACCTGCCCTATCATGCCGCGACCGCCGCCGCGTATGGCGTGACGCCCGAAGAGGCTCTGAAATCGATCACGCTGTACCCCGCGCAGATCCTCGGCGTGGCCGATCGCCTTGGTTCGCTGGAAACGGGCAAAGACGCCACGCTGTTCGTGGCCGACGGCGACATTCTGGAGATTCCCACGCAAGTGCAGCGAGCCTACATCCAAGGCCGCCAGGTCGACCTCTCCGACCGCCACAAACGCCTGTACGAGAAGTATCAGGAAAAGTATCGACGGATTCGCGATCAGAAATAGCTGGTGACATCGGTGACATCAATGACACGCTTGGCAAGCGAGCTGGACAATGCTCTGAGCCGACTTGATCCTCATACGGCGATGTTGCTGGAGAGAGCCGTTCGCGATGCGCTGGCTCTCGCCGAACATCGGCGCCTCCACGCAGAGCATGTCGACGCGCTTGGCTATCCGCTTGGTTACTTTGAGGCCACGTCCGGCAGTTTCGCTCACGAACCCCTGGACGCTCCCGACGACTTGCCTATCCAAACGTGTGAGTGACTGCGTGACGCCTGCCGCGATTTACTCGCACCGGCCTGTCCAGCCGTTCTTACTGTTTTACTCTGCGATCTCCGCGCCTCTGCGTGACATTAGTGGCATCGACATCACGCAGAGTCATCATGTAGAGGCGGTCGGAAGCGAGAAAGGCCAGTACACTCGCTTTAAGTGTTGGATCAAAACTCTTTCAGCGAGGACTGGCCATGAGCAAGGTTACCATGATCGGTTGTGATTTGCATGATGCCTC
>JBGTDH010000927.1:0-6026 GCA_041748435.1 Pirellulales bacterium | reverse complement strand
GGGCCGTTGCGGCGGCGGCCGCGCCGGAACCGCGCAGAAAGTCGCGGCGATTGTAGCCCGACTTCGGCCGTTTGCCAGGTTGCTGATCCTTCATCGGAAAGGACCCTCCCAGGTGTCTTGAGGAATGGACCAAGTGCGTTGCAAGTTGGCCGCGATTGTACCGCTTCCCCCGCGCGATACAAGAAGATTGCACCTTTTGTCGAAACAGTTGAGTCGCGGCCGTTGCGTCGAGCGAAATCCGTCGGAGTGGGGTGCTGTGCGACTGACGTCCCAAACCCCAAATCTCAAACAAATCCCAATGACGGAAAACCAAATGACTCAAACGGGAGCGGACGGGAGTCTATTTTTGGCCTGGTCTCTGACCACGCCACGCGGTCGACCGAAGGTCTCCCCGCGTCGCGGAAGGAGCTCGGAGATGCGGATTCGGGGGCGGCGCGACGAGACCTGCGGTCAGCTACGGTGGTACGGTCAGGAGACCGGGCCACAACGTCGCGTGGCCGACTCACGAAAGGCGGCGTTGCCGCGCCTGTTCGACGGTACGATCCAGCGTGGCGGGCCGCAGAGATTGAGCTAGGGATAACGCCGAGGTGGTTGTCCTATTCTCGCGTGAGATCGCCAAGGTAAGATGAATTGATGAAAACGACCCAGGCCATCTAAGCTGTGGAACTGCAGTGATCAATGGCCAACACCAACGAACAGCATTTTCGGCGGCAGGCTTCAAAATGCCCTTCTGAAACGCCAGAAGCGGCCCACAAGCCGTATAGCCCGCGGCGGGGCTATCGCTGGTTCCGCTTCAGTCTGCGGACGATGCTGTTGTTGATGGCCTTGCTGGCCGCCCTGCTGGCCGTGCCGGTGAATCGCGCGACGCATCAACGACAGGCTGTCGAGCGGGTTTTGGCGGCGGGCGGGTCAGTTGGTTACGATTTCGAAGAACTCGGGGCCGGCGAGCCCGTCGCGCCAAGGTGGCTGCGACGGATTCTTAGCGACGAGTATTTTCAGACGGTTCGTGCGGTCTATTTCGCTGATTGTGTGGTTACCGACGCCGACCTCGAACCGCTCGTGAAGCTGCCTGGGCTGCAGACTCTTTCCCTCATCGGCTGCCCGCAGCTCACGAATCAAGCGTTGGTCCATGTCCATCAGTTGACCGACCTTGAAACGCTGGTCCTCGAATCGCCCCGAGTTACCGATGCGGATTTGCCGCCCTTGCACGGATTGCCCCGTCTCAAGTGTCTCTCCCTCAGGTCTGCGGAGATTACCGACGCCGGGCTGGAATCCCTGACGGGCATGCCGGCGCTGGAGGCTCTCTTGCTCGCTGACACGCGGCATATTTCCGATGCCGGCCTGATTCACGTGGGCCGCATGGTGAAGTTGACCCGCCTCGATCTCGGCGACGAGGGCAAGTCCCGCGTGTCGGCGTTTACGGACGCAGGACTGCGGCATCTGGATTCGTTGAAAGACCTCACGGTGCTTAATCTCGTCAATGCATCCATCACTGAGGACAGCCTGAAACAGATCCAAACTTTTGAGAAGCTCATCGGGCTCGATCTCGGCGGTTGCCTGATTACCGACGATGGTCTTTCGCAGATTACCGGGTTGAGTCAGATCCGGTTTCTAGGGCTGACGGATACACACGTTTCCGATGCAGGTCTGGTGCATTTGCAGAAGTTCCCTCGGCTTGGCTTTTTGGCTCTCGGCGGTAAGCGAATCACCGATCGGGGGCTAAGGCATGTTACGTCTCTGAGGACCGTGCATGCGCTCATCCTGGTTCGCGGCCGCATCACCGATGCCGGCCTGGCGCAGTTGGCAACCATGACCGGCCTGCAGAAACTTAACCTCAGCCACGCCGCGACGGGGGACGCCGGCCTGAAGCAGCTCATCAAACTGCCGCTGCTGCGTGGACTCTGGCTCGACAACACCCAGGTCACCGACAACGGTTTGGCCACGCTGGAAAAACTGTCGACGCTGACCGAGCTGGACTTGACCAACACGAATACAACGGACGAAGCCGTCGGCAAGCTGCGCAGGGCGTTGCCGGCGATCCACGTCAAGCGGTGACCACGTCGATCAGCACAGCACTTATCGAACGGACTGGAAGCCGCGCGGGACGGTCGTTCGCTCCTGCGGGATTCGACCTTTTTCCCGGATGATAGCGGGCGGGTGCGCGCATCGGCTACACTGACGCACTGGTCTCACGTACTCGACGTGTAACACGCGGACGTTATCTCTTACAGAGCGGGCAAGTCTCTGGCATTTCATGGAGAGCGTTATGAATCGCACGAATCGCAGCAACCGGCGTGATTTTCTGGCGGACGTGGGGTGCGGAATGCTGTTGGCCAGCGTGGGATCGGCGGTGGCGGGGGAGTTGGGCCTGGCGTCCGCGGCCGCGGCGGAAGGCAAAGGTTCGCTCTCCTTCGGAGACTTGGAGCCCCTGGTCGGCCTGATGCAGGATACGCCCGCGAACAAACTGCTGCCCCTGGTGGTGGACAAGATCAAGGACGGTGTAGAGACGCGGCAGCTCGTGGCCGCGGCGGCCCTGGCGAATGCCCGCACGTTTGGTGGGCACGATTACGACGGCTTCCATACGTTTATGGCCCTGGCGCCGGCCTGGCACATGTCGCAGGAGTTGCCCTCCGCGCAGCGTCCCCTGCCAATTCTAAAAGTGCTGTACCGCAACACGGCGCGCATCCAGGCGTTTGGCGGCCGCAAGAGCGAAGTGCTGCACGCAATCGAAGGAGACGACCATTCCGCCTCGGAGAACGCGGGCGTCGCCCTGCAGGAAGCGTCGCGCAAGGTCGATTTCAATTCGGCAGAACGCACGTTTGCCGGATGCGTCAAAGGTCCGCTGGGAGAGGCTTACAATCATTTGCAGTTCGCCGTGCAGGACGAAGTCGACGTGCATCGGGTAGTGCTTGCTTGGCGCGCGTGGGATTCGCTCGATCTCACCGGCCAGGAGCATGCCCACACGCTGCTGCGGCAGTCGGTGCGTTACTGCGTTAATAGCGAAAAGCAGCGGATCGATCGAAACGCCGCCGAGCACGAGGCCCGCATCAAGGATCCCAGCCATATTCGGCACGTGCTGCCGCGCATGCTCGATCAGCACAAGCTGCTTTCCAAGCCGCTGGGCACACGGCGGGCAGAAGACGCTTGGATTCTCGATTTCAGCCGCACGATCGTGGCTGCCAATCGTGCGCAGGCCGCCGATGCCGCCGCGGCCGCCTTGGCCGAAGGCATCGCGCCGCAAGACCTTGCCGAGGCGCTTTCCTTGGCTGCCAACGAGTTGCTGCTGCGCGATACGAGCAACCGCACGCATGGCGATTCCAAGGGTGTGCATGCCAGCGACTCTGCCAACGCTTGGCGCAACATCGCCCGCGTGAGCAACCATCGCAACACCATGGCCAGCCTGATTGTGGGCGCGTACCACACGGCCGGCCAGGGGAGCTCGTTGCATAGCAAGGCTTATCCGCATGCGGAGCATTTGGAAAAGACGGTTACTACTGATCCGACCGAGCTGCTCAAGTTGGCCGAAGGCGCGATTCGCGAGAACAATCAGGCCTTGGCTTGTGCCGCCGTGCATCGCTACGGTGAACAGGGTCACGCTGCGCGCGGCGTGTTCGAGTTGTTGCTGAAGTACGCCATCAGCGAAGATGGACGCCTGCACGCCGAGAAGTACTATCGCACCGTGCAGGAAGAATATGGCCTGATGCGGCCGGCTTTCAAGTGGCGGCAACTCACCGCGCTTGCTCGCGTCACGGCTAGCCAGTTCGGCTACAACCGTGAAGATAAGCCCGGCCACCGCGCCCCAGGTTATGACGAAGCCTGCCGCCTCCTGGGCGTTCAAGCGTGACGTGCATTTGGAAAGTTCGTGGCGCCGGCTAAAGTGGCGGAAGCCGGTGCTACGAACTACTTCTTGCCCTCGCGGAAGGCGTCGAAGTAGCCCTTGGCGTGGTCGCGGTAGTCGCGAGGAAGCCGCTGATTGGTGAGCGGATCGGCCGAGTCGCTCTTGGCGGCTTCCACTTGAGCGGAAATTTGCTGAGTGACCTGCCCCTTGGCGTTGGGTCCCTCGGCGAAGCCCGTGACGATGGCGGCCCCCTTGCCGGTCTTCTGCTTGACCAGCGAATCGTGGAACTTCACGTCGGTGCGCTCTTCCGGCCGATCGCCAAAGCCGCGGCCTTCTCCCAAGCCGTCGCCGGGATCGCCACGCTTGTTCATGCCTTGCATCATTCCCTTGGCCTGCGAAATCTCGTCCATCGCGGCGTCCAGCATCTCCATCTCGTCCAACTGCTGTTTCATGTCGTTCAAGTTGGCTTGCAGACCTTCAAGCTGGGCCATCGCCTCTTCCGCCTTACCCTCCTGCAGGCACTTGGCGCACTGGCCGAGCTTCTCTCCCATCTCTTGCATCTGCTTCATTTGCTGTTGCTGCGCGGCCATGCGATCGAGTTGGCGCTGCAGCTCCTCGGCCTCTTCTTTCTGGCCCGCCTCGCGCTTCTGCTGAATGCGCTGCTCCAGGTCTTCCATCTTCTTCTTATGGTTGTCTGCAATTTCGCGGATCTTTTTCTGCATGTCGGCCATCTGGTCGGCGAGCTTCATCTTGGCGTCCTCGTTGAGCTTCCCTTCGCGCAGTTGCTGCTTGAGTTGCTCCAGCTCCTTGAGGGCTTCCTGCACGTCGCCATTCTTCAGGGCATCGGCCATTTTGTCGGCCGGCCCCTGCTTGAGGTCCTTAAGCTGATTAAGCTGCTTCTTCAGTTGCTCCGCATCCCCGATGCCCTGGCGGCGCTTCTCGATCTCCTTAGCCAGATCGTTCAGGCTCACGAGCGTCTGCTTGCGATCGGACTCTCCCTTGGTGAGCTCCTTGGCCCCGCGCTCGATCTTCTCGAATAGCTCCTCCGCGTCTTTGAGACCCTTTTCCTTGGCTTCTTTGCGCTGCTCCAGCATCTTCTTGCGCAGCGCCTCGCTCGATTCTTTCACCTGCTTCTTCACCGCCGCCACATCTTGCTTGGCTTCCGCCTGTTGCTCGATCACGCGGGGGGGCACAAACAGGGCGATCAGAAACGCCGCCACCGCCGGCAACAGCGGCAACAACGACCATCGCCCCAAGCGCACGCGGAAATGCTCGGGAATGTACAACTTGTCGATGCGCCGCTGTGCGTCTTCCACCAGCGCCTTGCCGATGGGCGTGTCCAACTCCGTGGGAGACAAAGACAGCACGCTGGAGACGCGTTCGCGGAGGCCGAAGCGTCGATCGACTTCGATGGCGGCGTCCAACGCGTCTTGCCGGCGGAGCAGAGTCCAGCCCAATGCCGCTACCAGGCCGGTCGCCAGGGCGCCGGAGATCCAATGCCAATCGGCCACGGCGGCCATCTGCTCCGGCCAGTACTTGGAGATAGCAATGCCTGCGGCGGCCACCAGCAGCGTGGCGAACCAGCACCAGCAGAGAATGCCCAGGAAGCGTTGGAAGACAATCCGCCGATGAGCGCGACCCACTTGCTTGCGAAGAGTATCCATAATTGACGGCTCCCAAGAAGTTCAACAACCTGCTCGAATTCTACCTTGGCGTAGCGACGCAAGACAGCCCGGCCTCACTTTTCCGTTGGAGTTACCGCGTTTGTAGGTGATTTATCACCCCCATCTTGTTCATTCCCAGGACCGGGTCGCTGGAAGCCCGGTCGCGAGTGCTGTACCGGTCGTGTATCCTACGAGATTCACTGGTGCGGCGAATGATCGGGCGACGGAGTAATGGCAATTTCGATGCAAGCCCCGGTGCCCGAGTCACGTCGCAAAACGTGGCTCTGGGTGGCGCTGAAGGTATTCATCGTCGCGATCGTGTTCTGGGGGGTGCAGCGCACGCTGTCGACCGCGGTGGCCGAGATCGCCCGGCAGCAATGGCAGATCCAGCCGGAGTGGCTGGTTCTGTCGGGCGTGCTCTATCTGGCGGGCCTGGCCCCCTGCGGCTGGTTCTGGCATCGCCTGCTGCGGCTGCTAGGCGCCACGCCCACAATCGGACAAACGCTGCGCGCCTATTACATCGG
>JBGTDH010000926.1:0-5003 GCA_041748435.1 Pirellulales bacterium | reverse complement strand
GCCCGAAGGGATCGAGCTTTCCGCGCAGTTCGATCTGGAGGTGGTGCGGCAGGAGCTGCAAGGGCTGCCAACCGATGTCTCTCCGGCCACCGACTACCTGTTCCTGCAAGCGATCGACACGGGAACCAGCATTACGGCAGTGCTGCAACATCGCTCCGATCTGTTCGATCCGGCCGTGATCCAGCGAATGATGCAGCACTATGTACGGCTGCTGGAAGGCGCGGCGGCGAATCCGGACTGCACTCTGGCTGAGATTCCGCTGTTGGACGACGCAGAGCGCGAGCAGCTTCTGACGGAGTGGAGCCGCACGGGCGCTGAGCATCCGCGCGGCCGGCGGATTCACGAGTTGTTTGAGGCCCGAGCCGCGGCTTTGCCCGCGGCGATCGCATTGATCAGTCCCGCCACGGACGAGCAGCCCGAGCAGACGCTTACCTACGCGGAGTTGAATGCCCGAGCGAATCAACTAGCGGCCCATCTGCGCGCGGCGGGCGTAGGCCCGGAGGCCCGCGTGGGCATTTGCCTTGCGAGTTCCCCGGAAATGTTCGTGGCCGTGTGGGGTGTGTTGAAAGCACAGGCGGCCTTCGTGCCGCTCGATCCGAACTACGGCGGCGAGCGATTGCGGTTCATGCTGCACGATGCCGGCGTGGCAGTTGTCATCACACAAAGCAGGCTACAGGAAACACTCCCCGAGCTCGAAGTGCGTGTCCTCTGTCTGGACGAGGAACGGGCGAGCATCGCGGCTCACAGCTCCGCCGATGTTCCCTCCGTGGGCAGCGACGAAAGCCTGGCCTATCTGGTCTACACGTCGGGTTCCACGGGACGGCCCAAGGGGGTGATGGTTTCGCATTGCAGCCTGGTGAACGCGTACAGCGGTTGGGAGAGCGCCTACGCGTTGCGGGAGACACAGCGTCACTTGCAGATGGCCAGCTTCTCGTTCGATGTGTTCGTGGGAGATCTGGTTCGGGCGCATTGCTCGGGAGCGGCGTTGGTGCTCTGTCCGCGAGAGTCTCTGTTGATGCCGGCGCGGCTCTACGATTTGATGCAGCGTTACTCCGTCGATAGCGGCGAGTTCGTGCCCGCCGTGGTCCGTTTGCTGTTGGAGCATTTGCAGGAGACTGGCCGGCGACTGGACTTCCTGCGCCTGGTGATGGTGGGCTCCGACACGTGGCACGCTCACGAGTTCCAGCAGTTGCGGGCGATGGTAGGTCCCGAGGCGCGCGTCATCAATTCTTACGGCGTGGCGGAGGCCACGATCGACAGCAGTTACTACGAAGACCTCGCTGGCGAGCTTTCCTCCGAGCAGTTGCTGCCTATCGGGCGGCCTTTTGCCGGTGCCGAAGTGTACGTGCTCGATCGGCGATTGCAGCCGGTGCCCGCGGGCGTAGCCGGTGAGTTGCACCTGGGCGGGGCGGGGCTGGCCCGTGGTTACTATCAGCGGCCGGACCTGACGGCGGAGCGATTCATTCCGCATCCGTTCAGCGATCGTTCCGGCGCCAGATTGTATCGCACGGGAGACCGCGTGCGATTCTTGCCCGATGGCAATCTGGAGTTCATCGGCCGCGTCGATCGGCAGATTAAGATTCGCGGCTTCCGCGTGGAGCCAGGAGAGATTGAAGCCGTGCTGGCGGAGCACGCGCACGTGCATCAGGCCGTGGTGCTGGGCCAGCCCGATCCTTCTGGCGAGCAGCGCCTGGTGGCTTACCTCGCTGCCGTGGAAGGGACGACTCTCGAAGAGTCCGCGCTGCGGAGTTTCCTGAATGGCAAGCTGCCGCCGCACATGGTTCCTTCGGTGTTTGTCCTGCTGGACAAGCTCCCGTTGGCGCCGGGCGGCAAAGTCGATCGCCGCGCCTTGCCTGCCGTTACGCAACTCTCGTCCGCTAGCGCGCGAGAATACATCGCGCCGCAAACGCCGACGGAGATTGAGCTGGCACGGTTGTGGGGCGAAGTGCTGGGCGTCGCCCGCGTGGGCGTGGAAGACAACTTCTTCGCCCTGGGAGGACATTCTTTGCTGGCCGCGCGGCTGATGGCTCGCCTGCAGACCCAGTTACAGGCCGAGGTGCCGCTGCGCGTGCTGTTCGAGCATCCGACGATTCGCGGCATGGCGCCCGTGGTGGACGTGGCCCTCACGACTGGCATCACTCCCGTTACGGCGGCAGTCAATCTCGCGGGCGAGGCCGTGCTGCCCTCCGACATTGCGGCCAGCGAAAGTCTGGAACTCCCTGCCACGGAGCTGCGGCGCGTGTTCCTCACGGGCGCGACGGGCTTCCTGGGCGCTTATCTGTTGCGCACACTGCTAGCGGAGACGGAGGCCGATGTCTGCTGCCTGATTCGTGCCGCCAATGTGCCGGAGGCCCTGCAGAGACTGCGGCAGACCTGGGACAAATACGATCTGGGGAGTGCCTTCGACGAGACACGCATCGTGCCCGTGCTGGGCGATCTGGGTCAGCCGCGCCTCGGCCTGGCGGAGCAGCAATTCGAGCAGCTTGCGCGCAGCATCGACGCGATCTATCACAACGGCGCTTGGGTTCACGCGATCTACCCGTACGGCATGCTTAAGGCGGCAAACGTGGAAGGGACGCTCGATGTGCTGCGGTTGGCCAGCCGGAAGCGTCTGAAGCCGGTGCATTATGTCTCCACGCTCTCGGTCTTTCCGCCGCAGCGCTGGACCGGCGGAACGCTGGAGGAGCGGTTCCATCTGGACGATCCCGCCGGTTTGCACGGCGGTTATGCGCAGAGCAAGTGGGTGGCGGAGCGCATGGTTGCGCTGGCCGGAGATCGCGGCATTCCGGTGGCGATTTACCGCCCCGGCCGCGTGACCGGAGACAGCCAGACCGGACACACCTCGGATCCGCCGCTGCCGCCGGACGTGAACACGCTGTTGCGGCAGGGACGCATTCCAAGAATCGACGCGCCCGTTGCGCTGGACATGGCGCCGGTGGATTACGTAGCCAGCGCGATCGTCGAGATCTCCCTGCGGAACAACTCGCTGGGGCAGGCGTTTCATCTGGCCCATCCGCAGCCCGGCTCGTGGAGCGACGTGCTGACAGCGCTGCGCGGCGCCGGCTTCGAACTGGCCGAGATTGATCCGCGACGCTGGGCGGCCGAGGCGTATCAGCATATTCAAGCCACCCCCGCGCATGGCCTCTATTCGATGCTGCCTCTCGTTCCGCAGCACGTGGTGCAAATGTTGGAGCAGTGGCAACAGCAGGATGAGGACGACGCGATGCCCGTCGCCGAGCCTTCCCCGCCCAGCGATCGTTCACGGGTGGATTGCGCCAACACGCTCCGCGGGCTGGAGGGCTCCGGCATCGTCTGCCCTACCACCGCGCAGCTGCTCGACGCGTATCTCAACTTCTATTTTCGCACGGGACAGCTCGATCGGCCGAGTGCTCCCTCAACACGGGATTGATTGAGCGTCCGCATGCGCGGCGGCCATCAACCCGCGGCGTGCGGCATAGGTCTCGAGCACACGGCAAGCCTTGGCAAAGGGATCGACGTCGACAAAGCGCGTCGCGGCGGCGGCGCACGAATTGGACACGTCGGTAGAACTCAAGAGCTGTTGCAGGCAGCCAGCAACTCTTGGGCCGGTGAAGCGACGTGGCAGTAAAGACTGGGCCACTCCCAGTTGCTTGAGCCGTAGGGCATTATCCGGCTGATCGGTGTGTAGCGGCATGATCAGTTGCGGGATGCCGGCTCGCAAGGCCTGGGCGCTGGTTCCGATTCCCCCGTGATGCACAATGGCCGCGGCTTGCGGCAACAAGCGTGACAACGGCACATAGTCGAAGTGCCGCACGCCTGCCGGAAGTTGTGATGGAATCTGCTCGGACAATCGCGTGAGAAAGACACCGCGCCGGCCCATCCGCTGGCAGGCCTCTGCTGCGGCGTGGAAGAAAAAGCCGGCCCGCTTGTAGTAGGTGCCGGGCGTGAAGACAAGGGGCGGCGGCCCCTCGCACAAGAACTGCTCCAGTTCCGGCTGGTCGTCCGCCGAGGCGTCCTGATCCCAAAGCGGGAACTCGCACGATGTGAAGTTGACGGGCCAATCGGGCTGCGGGGACGCAAACCAGCCGGGGAACGCCCCCAGCACGCACTGCGAAGATTGCCACCAATCGATCGTCCGCGACAACGAGGGCAAGCCCAACTCTTGCAACAGAGGATTGACGACGCGTCCGGCATTGCGGTCGACGAACCGTTCAGCCAGGCGAAACAGAACACGCTTGCAATTGCGCGGGAGACGGTTGGCAAACGTTCCCGTATAGAACGGAGAATCGTAATCGCTCCACAGGGTCGAGGGTTGCAGATGCATGGTCGCTAGCGGCACATCCCACTTGAGCTGCGCGATTCTCGCGCCGAATCCGGAGACCGGCGCTACGATCAGAGTCTCCCCAGCGACAGAATGCCGCATCACGGTTTCGTACTGCATACGCAGGTAGCGCTCCAGCAGCGGCAGCGGCGGAGGCCAGACCTCGGCGTTGATCCACTGGCTGACGTACTCCTCGCGCGTCCCCTGTTCCACAAACTCGAAGTCGGCCTGCTCCGCGAGATCTCGAAAGTAACCGTTCACGGCGCAAGTGATGCGATGGCCCCGTTCGGCGAGAGCCAGTCCCAACCCGATGAAAGGATGCACATCCCCCGCGGAACCGAGTGGCAAGAGCAACACATGCATGATCGCGTTTCCTGTTAGCGCGGCGCTGCGAGATGGGGGTGCCGCGCCTCGGGCGGGTCCAGTTGCAAGCGGGCCAACTGCGCGTACAAGCCGTCCTGGCGCAACAACTCTGCATGGACGCCGTCGGCCACGACGCTGCCGCGGTCCAGGACCACAATCCGATCGGCCATTCTCACCGTGGCCAGGCGGTGTGCGATGATGATTACCGTGCGATTGGCGCGCAGCCGCTCCAACGTTTCCTGAATCAGCCGCTCGTTGGCGGAATCCAGGGCGGAGGTGGCTTCATCAAGCAGCAATATCCGCGCATCACGCAAGATGCAGCGGGCAATCGCCAGCCGCT
>JBGTDH010000925.1:0-8700 GCA_041748435.1 Pirellulales bacterium | reverse complement strand
TGCGGCGACGAGTCGCCCCACTCCAAAGTTACTTATCGAACCATTTCTTGATGGCGCGCAGCGTGGTGGCACGGCCGGCTTTGCCGATGCTGCGGGTGAGGGGAATCTCCTTGGGGCAGACGGCCACGCAGTTCTGAGCGTTGCCGCAAGCCTGAATGCCCCCTTCGGTCATCAGGGAATCCAGACGCTCGCCGGCTTGTAGCGCGCCCGTGGGATGACTGTTGAACCGCACTACCTGGCTAATGGCGTGCGCTCCGAGAAAGCTCTGATCGTAGGCGGATTGTTGCCGCTGAGCGAACGCCGCGGCCGATTCGCCCGATTCCTGCGCCAACTCCACCTTCACATACTGCGGGCAAGCATCAAGGCAACAGCCGCAACTCATGCACTGGCTCAGCGGATACTGTTCCTCTTGATCTTCCGGACTGACGCGGGGTCCGGCGCCTTTGTCGTAATAGCCGTCCACCGTGATCCAACTCTTGGTGCGCGTGAGTGCGGCGAACAGCCGGGTGCGATCGATCACCAGATCGCGAATGACGGGAAACTTCTGCATCGGCCGCAGCTCGATCTCGCCGGCGTGGTCCTCCAGCAGCCGATCGACCAGCGCGCTGCATGCCTGCCGCACGCGGCCGTTAATGACCATCGTGCAGGATCCGCAAATCTCCTCCAGGCAGTTGCAATCCCATGCGACGGGGGCGACGCGCTGGCCGTCGATCGTCTGCGCTTGCGCGGCGATTTTCTGCAGCACGCTGATGACGTTCATGTCCGTCTCGTACTCGATCCGATGCCGCTCCCAGTAGCTGGCCTGCTGTGGCGCATCCTGGCGGAGGACTTTCACTTCGAACTGCTTGGGTTGAGCGCCGTTATTATTCATAGGTCGATTGAATCTTAAATTTATGCGTTGGCCAATGCCGCAGTTCGTGCCTGCCCCTTGGTTGATCCATTGCCATCTGCCTTCTTCGCGATCTGCCGTTCCTTCCAGACTTCTTCGATTACTTCCGCGCCCACCAGGCCGTACAGCCGCGGTCGCGGTGGAATGAGCGACGTGTCGATGTCTTCGTACGCGATCTGCGGCTCGCCGTCGGCGCCCCGCTGAGCGACCGTGCTTTTGCACCACCGCTCGGTGTTCTCATCGAACTTGCGGCACCACTCTTCGGCCTCGCGGCGTTTCTCGCCCGCCTCCGTGGCCTGGATGCCGGGCATGGCAAAATCGGGCTTGAAGTGCGCCCCGCGGCACTCGTCGCGCTGGAAGGCGCCTTTGAGAATGCAGCGGGCCAAGGGGAACATATCGATCAGGGCCTTGGTGAAGACCACGTTCTGGTTGGTCCAGCTTCCGGTGTCGGAGAGGGAGCACTTCTCGACCCGCTCCTGTAAGTCGCAAACAGTGCCGTAGGCCTGCTTGAGTTCCTCGTTGTCGCGCACCACGGTGGCCGCCTTGGTCATCACGCGGCCCAGCTCCTGCTGAATGAGGTAAGGGTTCTCGCCTCCCGCACGCTTGAGCAACGAGTTGTGCGCGTCCTGATGCTGTTGCCGCGACCGCTCGAAGAGCGAGGCCGGTTGCTCGGCCGCCGCGCCTTTGGAAACCGATTTCAGCCACGTCTCCAAGGAGGGAGCGGTGATCAGCCCGCTGAAGATGCAGCTCAACAGCGAGATGGCCCCCAGGCGGTTGGCGCCATGATATTGATAGTCGCACTCGCCGATGGCGTACAAGCCCGGAATGTTCGTAACCTGGTTGCGAGGCGAGCCGAGCCTCAGGCCGCCTTCCAAGGTGCGCTCGTAATCGACCCACAGGCCGCCCATGGAATAATGCACAGCGGGGAAAATCTTCATCGGCACTTTGCGGGGATCGACGCCCTGGAACTTTTCATAAATCTCCAGGATGCCGGAGAGCTTGCGATTGAGCATGTCCAGCGGCAGATGCGTCACATCGAGATACACGCACAGGCGGTCCCGCTCGACGCTCAGCCCCTCGCGCGTGCAGACGTTGAAGATTTCCCGCGTGGCAATATCGCGCGGCACGAGGTTGCCGTACTTGGGGTAACGCTCTTCCAAAAAGTAGTAGCGGTCCGCCTCGGGAACGTCGCGCGCCGGCCGTGGGTCTTGCGGCTTGCGAGGCACCCACACACGGCCCCCTTCGCCGCGGGCGCTCTCGCTCATCAGCCGCAGCTTGTCTGCCCCCGGCACGGCCGTGGGGTGAACCTGAATGAACTCGCCGTTGCCGTATTTCGCTCCGACCTGAAAACAACGGCTGGCGGCGCTGCCGGTGCAGACCATCGACATGGTCGAACGGCCGTAGATCAGCCCGCAGCCGCCGGTGGCTACCACCACGGCATCGGCCGGGAAGGCGCGAATTTCCATCGTCACCAGGTCCTGGCCAATGGCGCCGCGGCAACGGCCGCTGTCGTCCAGCACGGGACCGAGAAAATCCCAGAACTCGTACTTGATAACCTTGCCTGGAGATTCCCAGTAGCGGACCTGCTCGTCCAGCGCGTAGAGCAACTGCTGACCCGTGGTGGCGCCGGCGAAGGCGGTGCGGCGGAAAAGCGTGCCGCCGAACCGCCGCTGATCGCGAAAGCCCTCGGCCGTGCGATTAAAGGGCACGCCCAGGCGGTCCATCAGGTCGATAATCTTGGGACCCCAGTCGCACATTTCCTTCACCGGCGGCTGGTGATTCAGAAAATCGCCGCCGTACACGGTGTCGTCGAAATGCAGATACTCGTTATCGCCCAACTGCCGCGTCTGATCGTTGACGCTGTTGATGCCGCCCTGCGCGCAGACGCTATGGGACCGCTTCACCGGTTGCAGGCTCATCAGGTCGACATTGATGCCCAACTCGGCCAGCTTCATGGCGGCCGCCAGACCCGCCAGCCCGCCGCCCACCACCATCACGCGTTGTTTTGCCATCACGAGGGTCCAGGTTTGTTGCTCTAACTCGAATGTGCCCGAATCAAATCCGAATGTCGAAATCCGAATGTCGAAAGAAGTTCAAATGTCGAATGTCCCAAGGGCTGAGTATCCGTTTTGATCATTTGGGTTTTGGTCATTCTTTCGTCATTCGGATTTCGACATTCGTCATTCCATCACTTTTCCTCTCGCATGCCTACCGCTCCCGGCACCGACTCTCGCCGTGTGCTGGACTCCAAATCCCGCAGCTTCTGATCCACTTTCTGGGAGCGCTCCTGCTCCACTTCCAGGCGGGCTTCTTCGATGGCGCGGGCTTTCGAGACATCGGCCGTCGAGATGCCGAACAACGCCGACAGACCAACCACAGCCATAAACACGCCGAAGGCGGAGCAGACCAGATCGGCACGCTTCTGCGCTTTGGGACTAGTCCACACACCCCAGGTGATGCCCATGGTCCACAGGCCGTTGGCCAGATGAAAGACGCAGGAGAGCACGCCCACAACGTAGATGGCTTGAATCCACAAGGCGGCCCCAATGGCGCTGGCGGCGCTGCTGGTGGCATGATGCGGGTCGAACTTGCCGCCCCCCAGCGGTCCGCCCATCCAGTGCAATTGCCAAATGTGGTACATGATGAACAAGAAGGCGATCATGCCCGTCACGCGCTGCAGCGTGTAACGCACGTTGCGCTGCAAGGGGTACTGGCCGGCGTTGCCGCGGCCGCTGCGAATGATCACAAAGCCAAACAGGGCGTGAAACAAAAGGGGAATGAAGATAAACGTCCATTCCACCACAGGCAGCACCAGGCCCAGAGAGTGGATCGTATCCACCTGATTCTGAAACGTGGCGGCCCCGTTGAGCACACTGGCGTTGGTGAGCAGATGCACCACCATGTACGCGCCCACGGGAATCAGCCCGCTGAGCGAGTGCAGGCGACGCAGTAGAAAATCGTGGCGGCTCAAGAAGGATCCGCTCGGCGCGGCAGACCCGGCAGTGGAATGTTCCACGGAAGCTCCCTCGAAAACCGCCTGCCGCCCGTTCGAGACGCTGGAAAAGGGCAGGCGTAAAACGGTTTAGTATAGGCAGCAAGCGCGAACTGACAAGGCGGGGGCGGGTTGGAGCCGCTTGCGCTGTGCGTCGTTGGGACCGACGTTGCGAAAATGGGGGCCCGGTCCCCATAAGCAAAAGCCGCCGGTTTGCCGACGCCGTATCCGAATTTCGGAACTTTCAGGACAGGAGAAGAAGTATTACTTGACAGCGCCTCTTGGGACCGATCCAATGCTTCCCTTCCGTCGCTTTCTCCCGCGACTCCGTGCCATGAACGCTTCTACCCCCGCTCGCCGTCCGCCCTTGAGCCTTTTTCCCGACCGCCCCGGTCCCCGGCTTTACGATCGCCTCATCGAAATCCTGCGCGTCCACCATTACAGCCGCCGTACCGAAGAAGCCTATGTCGGCTGGATTCGTCGCTTCTTGCAATTCCATCAGGGAAGACATCCCCTGGTGATGGGACACGTAGAGGTCACCTCGTTTCTTTCGCATCTGGCGGTCGCGGGCCGCGTCGCCGCCTCCACACAGAATCAGGCGCTGGCCGCGCTGTTATTCCTCTACCAGCACGTGCTCAACGTCAAACTTCCCTGGCTGGACGAAGTCGTTCGCGCCAAGCGCCCCAAGCGCTTGCCCGTCGTTCTGACGCGCGACGAAGTCCACCGCGTGCTGGGCCAACTCGACGGCACATATCGCCTGATCGGCCTGCTCCAGTACGGCAGCGGCCTGCGACTGTTGGAGTGCTTGCGCCTGCGCGTGAAGGACGTGGATTTTGCACTTCAGCAGATCTGCGTGCGGGAGGGCAAAGGCGACAAAGACCGCCGCACGATGTTGCCCGCCGCCATCGTTGCCGATCTTCAGACACACCTTCAGCGCGTGCGCCAGTTGCACCAGCGGGACCTGGCGCGCGAATTAGGCGCCGTGCTGTTGCCGCATGCCCTGGAGCGTAAGCTTCCCGGGGCCTCGAAGGATTGGATTTGGCAATACGTGTTCCCGTCCACCACCATCAGCCGCGATCCGCGCAGCGGGCACCAGGGCCGCCACCACGTGCATGAGGCCAGCGTCTCGCGCGAGATCACGGCTGCCGTGCGGCGCTCGGGCATCTCGAAGCGAGCCACCAGCCACACGTTCAGGCATTCCTTCGCGACGCATTTGCTGGAAGACGGATATGACATCCGCACCGTCCAGGAGTTGCTCGGCCATGCCAGCGTAGAGACCACAATGATCTACACGCACGTGCTGAACAAAGGCGGACGTGGCGTGACGAGTCCTCTCGATTCTTCCCAGTTTACCAGCCGCGCAAGATGCTCGTCAGATGTTGTCTTGCGCTCAGGCGCAAGGTTGACAGCTTCTGGAGTCGAAGCCACAGTTGTCGAAGGTTCAAAGAAAGCAGACACTTGCGCCGTGCGGCCTGCCTCGTCGGCGTCCCGCGTTATCTTGCGCCGGGCGCAAGACGAACCGTGATAGGTTGCGCAAGCTAATTCTTGTTCGGCGAAGGGGAGATGGAAGCAATGGAATGGAATTTGATGCCGTTCGAGGGCATTAAGTGCGATCCACTCGCGATCGTGTTCGGTCAGCCTCGCACCCTCGTGAGGCAACGCTTGTCAGCCGCTTTCAGTCCGCTCGTCGCGAACGCCTCGTTCCCTGACGAGGATGACTTTCACTCACCCGACCGCACGACGTTCATTCGCGTGCGTTACGAGGACGACGCGGTGCGCGACATCGAGTTTTTGTCGGGGCGGCTGCGGTACAAGGGGGTGGAGCTGCACAACCGCGCCACGCTGGACGAAGTCCGGCGATTCCTCGAGTCGGAAAACGCCCCGCTCCGGCCGACGGAGTGGTTGGGAGACGGGCTCGACTGTGTTTCTTTGGGCATCAATGTCGCGTCCCACGACGACGTAGGTGGCGACGGCGATGGTGTGGAATGGATTATTCTGAGCCGCTACTTCAAAGACGCCGAACCCGGCGCGGCAGCAGACGGCGGGGGCATGTAGGCTTTCTGGGATTCGTAGCTCACTCGGCCCCCGCCGCTGCTGAGCTGGTTCGTTCGCCGGCTTTGCGAAGGGCGCTTCAATGACCCACCTTGACCTCAACGATACGCAGACCGACATCCTCTCGGAGTTGTACGCCGAAGCGAACTGCACACTCGACGACTTGCCTTACACCGAGGAATTCGAGCTTCTGTACTCGCAGTTTTTGACGCGCACAGGTGTGTCAATGGACCGCCATTACGTCTGGAAAGCCCTTTGCAATGCTCGAAAGGCAAGCAAGTTGACTCGTAAGCAGCGTTGAGGCGAGCGGAATCGCAGCTACTGGAGATTACCGATGAACGAAGCGCAGCAGGTGTTTGCGTACGAGCGTTATCTGGACCAGAGAGCGCACCGTTCCGGCGTCGTGCGCGATGATCTCCCCTACAGCCCAAACCTCGATTTAATTGTGGCCCAGGTAAATCTTGAATTCGGGACCCACTTTTCGCACGGCGAGATCTACCAAGCCATCAGCCATACCGCGCGCAGGGGAGACCTTGGCGAGCGGGGCTTGCGGCGCGAGAGCGACGTACCGTTAGGTGGCAGCGGGCATTGATTTTCGGGCCGAGCAGAGGTCGAACATGTCGCGCATTCCGCGTTCGATCGGTTTCGGTGGTCGGATGTTTCTTGATGAAGCCGAGTGGCTCACCTATTGTAAACGAAAGCCGGTGAGGTACATTCGGACGGCCAAATGCGCCAATTGTCAAGTGTGCGGTCTCCCGGCTTCGGGTGAGAATCCGCTGCAAAATGCCCACATCATTGGATTCGACGTGGGCGTCATCGAGTTGGGCTTGACGCCGGACTTCTTGGATTCCGAAAAGAATATCGTCACCGCGCACCGGCGATCTTGCAACAAGGAATCGGAGTTGAACCTTGTAGGTTCAATGGCCCGGTTGCGAGACCTTGATGTTAAGGAATTGCCGCCGTACCTCCCGTCAGCGATACACGAGGCATGGAACGCCGGTGCCTGAAACTGGCGGCATGCGGTTCTCCCAAGCAAGCCGCTGGCGAACCAACGGATGAAGCTGACCGGGGCCGCGATCCTGGTTTCGCGCGGCATGAAGATCTTGCAGGCGGCCCCGGCAGCTTATCCTTATCGTTCGGCCACAAGAGCGCCATTCGCTGTCCGTGGGAGGTCCGTCATGTCCGACCAACAAGAGTTGCGGCAACGTCGGGAGGCATTGGTCCAGGCCGTGAATCGACACGATCTGGAAGCCGTGCGCTCTTTCATCCATCCGACCTATGTCGGCAAGACCAAGCAAGGTTTCTCGGTCGGCTACAAGGAAATGGTCCCCATCGTGGAGCAGCTATTCGCCCCGGGGAAAGACTACCAGGAGACTGTGGAGATTGAGGAGATCGACGTGAGCGGCGACTGCGCCAAACTCGTGACGCGGCGGACCGAGCGCGGCCGATTCTATGATCCCAAGAAGTCTCAGATGTTCATTTTCCTCGGGCTACTGTTCTTACTGCTTTTTGCCATCTATTTTCTCAAACTGGTTACTGTTGGGGAGTGGGATGACAACAACGGTGGTGGTGCAGTCGGTTTCGGCGTGGCCAGCGTGTTGTGCATCGGGTTGGGCTTTTTCGTGATGCGGCCGCGCCACCGGACGGTCAGATACCAAGAGACTTGGCGAACGATCGATGGAAACTGGCTGATGGTTGAGGAACAAGAGCTCTGAACGCAAGGCCGAACCACAAGCTGCAGCAGACGGCCGCCGCCGTCTTGGTTTCTGGGATTTCAAGCTCACTCCGGCGGCGGCCGCTGCTGAGCTTTATCGTTGGGCTAGAACAAGTCCCCACGGAGCTCCGCTATGCCAACGTTGAGTTGCCCGCTGTGTGCTGGCGCCATTGCCAATACCGCACAATCAGCCGGAAGAGTCATCGCGTGCCCCCACTGCCACCAGCCAATTCAGATGCCTGCGTTGGCATCTCCCGAAGTCCCAACTGAGACGACCAGCATTATTCAAGTCGCGCCTGTCGTGGGGAAGAAACGCTCCGTCAAGGCAGATCCGAAGCTTCGTCAGTCAGCACTTATCGTCGGCATCAGTGGCTGCGCTTCGATTGGGTTGAGCCTGATTTTGCTAATCTATTTGCGCTACCAATTCCGAACCATCGGCTTCGACGTTCTCTCTCAGGCAGGTGCTCTAACGATGGTTGCGATCGCGGCCTGCCCAATCCTATTCATCGTCGGCTTGATTCTCTCAATTCTTGCAATGCTAAAGCGCCACGGCGCGCCATTCGCTTACTTCGGCGTCATTCTTGCAATAATCGAGGTTGTCGTTTTCCTCAACTGAGGCTCGACTCATGGTTCCGATGCATTGGGATTACGGTGCTTCATGCTGGTGCGATTGCCGCCTGAGGAGCGCGGTGTTACGATCGCCACATGCCGCATCCCTATGACGCCAGCACGAAATACTTGGTGCAGAACCGCTTGGCGGACTGGTTGCCCTTGTGCGGACGGGCGACCACGGCGCGCGTGGAAATCATCAGCGCCGACTTGGCCACGGTTACGGCCGCTGCGGACCGAGTGCTGCGCGTCCATGAGCACCCACCCTGGCTATTGCACCTGGAACTCCAGGCCAGCCGCGACCCGGATTTCATTCGCAACCTTCCCGTGTATAATGGGTTGTTGGAGCGGCAGCACGGCTTGCTGGTCCGCACGGTGGCGGTGCTTTTGCGGAGATCCGCCGATGCGCCGGATTTGACAGGAGTTGTCCAGCGAGGATTTACC
>JBGTDH010000924.1:0-4763 GCA_041748435.1 Pirellulales bacterium | reverse complement strand
TATTGAGCGCCAGCCGGGCGTCCAGCACCTTGCGGATGCGGGCACTCGACTCAATCAGATGAGCCTTCGAGTAGGTATCCAGCTTAGCCTGTGCCTGCAGCAACTTGTTGATCTTCCCTTCCAACTCCTCCAACTTCAGATAGGCCACCGTCTGGCAATCTTGCGGAGCGCCGGCGTTGCCCAGGGCGATGTTGGAGAGACGCTTCAGATAGACCCGCTGCAAGTTGCGCCGCAGACTGCTCACCGCCGGCTTGCGATTGGTGTAGTCGCGGGTTTCCATGTCGGCAGTCTCCGAGAAGACGGCGTTGCTCAGGCGATCGAGCAGCTCGGCCGTCGTGAAGGCATCCTGCTCGGCGGCCACCTTGAGCTCGGAATCGTGCAGACGATCGAGCGTCAACGAGGAGAGCAACTGTTGCAGGATGCGATCCTGCCACATGGCAATCACTTCGTGGACGGCAAAGTCCTGACGCAGCACATCGCTGGTGCCCCAGTGGCTCCAGCGGTTGGCCGAAAGGTGGTTGTACAACTCCGGCGGGAACTGGAACGGCTTGTCGTTAAAGACCTGCTGCTCCAGCAGAGCCAGCGCCTCACGCTGCTTCTCGGCCGCGACAACGATGTAAGGCGCCTTGGCGTTCGCGTCTCCCTTGTGGTCCCGATTCACGTGAATACCGCCCACGTAGCGGCTGGCGAAGTGCATCGAGCGGCCATAATTGCCCAACAGCACGCCAAAAGCGCGGCGGACGTTCTGGTAGCCCTCTCCGTCCTTCGACACGCGCTGCACCAAGCCAGGCCACAGCTCGTTGATCAGCTCCGCTTGCCGCTTGGCGTAGGCCACGGTGTCGCTGCCCAGGTCAAAACGGTTGGAATGCGGGTCGCTGTCGATGCCGCGGGTGTCTTCATCCGTGGCAAAGGAAAGACCCGGCTCTCCGCAGCGCGAAGCGATCTTCTTCAACTCGGCCTCGGTGGCCGACTTGTAGCCGTACTCGATGGCCCACATGTCGTAGGGCCCGAGCGTGGTGGTGTAGTAATCGCCCTGCTTCTTGCCCTTGGGCACGATGTTCGTGGGGGAGTAATCCATCACCGAGCCCACCATGCCGTGCTCGCGGGTCTTGTCGGGATCGTTCATCTCATCCAAAGACAGGCTGGTGCTGGCCTTGAAGTTGTGCCGCAAGCCCAGCGTGTGCCCCACCTCGTGCATGGTCACTTCCTTCAGACCTTGCATGATGAGCTTCTCTTGCATCTCCTTGGAAGGAGCGCCGGCGTTCTGCAAACTGATGGCGGCTGAGCCGAAGGCCAACTCGCGAGAGAGACCTTGATGGAAATCGCAACGGCATGAGTGGGCCTGCCGCAGATGCTCCGGAACGCGTTGCATCTCTTCGATATAACTGGGCAGATCGAGCGGGCCATTGGTCAAAGCGGCAACCGTGGCCGGCGTGAAAGTGCCGTACTCGTCTTTCCAATGCTGGACAAAGTCGGCATCGAAAATGATATCGGCGTCCAGAATCTGCCCCGTCAGCGGGTTCACGCGGCTGGGGCCCATCGCAAAACCGGCGCTGGCGGTGATCCAGCGGAACGTGTTGTAGCGGACGTCTTCCGGGTCCCAATCATCGGAGTCCTTCTGCTGGGCCACCTCGATGGCGTTCAGGAATCCAGCTTTCTCGAAGGCTTTGTTCCATTCCAGGATGCCATCGCGAATGGGCTTGCGATAAGCGTAGGGAACGGTCTTCTCCAGCCAGAAGATGATCGACTTCTTCGGCGGCGAGAGCTCCGCTTTGTCGTCAGCTTTCTGTAGGTCCCAACGGTTGATGTACCGCACGAACCGATCCTGGTCGCCCGCCTTCGAGTAGTCCTTGACGGCCGTGAGGAAGTAACCCACGCGATCGTCGGCCACGCGGGACTTGTAGGCCGTGTCCGGGAGCGTGCTGATCGAGTAATGCACGTTCAGCGTCACGCCGCGGCTGTCCGGCACCGTGTCCAGATCCCGGCCGCCCGAGGAAGCGTAAGTGGCGGCCACCTGGATCTCCACGTTGTCCGCAAAGCCCTTCACGGCGGCGAAGTTGGATTTGTTCGAGGCGAACGCGAAACCCGGCAGCATGCGGGCAATCTGCGGCAGATCGCTCATGAAGACTTGCGTCAGATCGACCACCATCCCGCCGCTGGGGCCGGTGGTGACGATGGGCAGGGCGAACAGGATGCTGTCGGTATAGGCCAGCTTGACGGCCTTTTCCTCTGGGCTCCCCTTGGTGGCGGTGAATCGCACGTTGCGCCGCACGATCTGCAGGTTGTCTTCCACCTTGCGGAACTGCCACAGCCAGTCGTCGCCAAAACCCCAGGTCATGCCACCTAGCAATTGCCCTTCGCCGATGCCCTTGGCGATGGCAATCAGGACAATGAAGTCCTTGTTCAACTGGCTGGACGTGATTTCTCCATACAGCTTGCCGTCCTTGCGGTGCAGCTTGATCAGGCCCTCGGTTGTTTTCTTCGGGTCTTTGATGACCTCGGCATAGTCGGGTTTCTTGCTTTGCGCCCTCGCTTCATGGGCGGAGAACACAGAGCCGCACAGCGTAAGCACGCCGGCCCAGAGAACACACGAAGTTTTCATAGCTTCTTAATCCAGGGGACAGAAAAGCAGCGCTGATCGGGAAGCCCGCGGCGAGCGGTCGAATCAGGCACGTCAAATATACCCCATTTTGCGACTGTTGCGAAACCGGCACAAGCGTCATGTTGCCAAAAGTCAACCAAGAGCGGCATCGCTGAAGTGGCTCGGCTGCGGTATACTCCCATTCTACGGTCTAGGGGGATGTTTTGTTTTGTGCCGCCTGGCACAGGCTCGCTTGCATCAAAAAAAGCGAGGCTGCGTGTGATCACGGCCGATCCCGATCTTCGCGCCGTTTTGGCCCACTACGCGGGCGTTCGTCAGCCGAACGGACCGATCGAGCCGCTGGGCGCAGCCGGCGGCTTCAGTGGAGCCGCGTTCTGGCGGTTTCCCTCTCCTCAGGGGATGCTGCTGCTCCGCCGCTGGCCCGCCGAACATCCCACGATCGAGCGGCTGCAGTTCATTCAGGCTGTGCTGTGGCATGTGCATCAGGAAGGCTTCACGCGGGTTCCCCTGCCGCTGGAGACGCTGCGGCTCTCCGGATTTGTCGAACAGCGGGGCCACCTGTGGGAACTCACTCCTTGGATGCCGGGACAGGCCGACTATCACCAGCATCCTACGTCCGACCGGTTGAACGCTGCTCTGCAGGCATTGGCCGAATTCCATCAAGCGGCTGCCACCTTTCCCCTACCGGAAACAAGACCCGCGCCCTCTCCCGCGATCTCCCAGCGGGCGACGCAACTTGCGCACTACACCCGCGGCGGCCTGGAGCAGCTTCGACAGCAGACCCGCGCTCACGCCTCCCGTTGGCCGGAGCTCGCCCAGCGGGCCGAGCGGTTGTTCGAATTGTGTTCGCGGACCACTCCGCAGGTGGCCAATTTGTTAGAGCGAGCATGCGGCGAAGAAGTCTCGCTCACGCCCTGCTTGCGGGACATCTGGCACGATCACGTGCTGTTCCAGGGGGACGAGGTCTCTGCGCTGCTCGATTTTGGCGCCTTGCGGCCCGAGAGCGTGGCGGGAGATATCGCGCGGCTCCTTGGAAGCCTGGTGGGAGACGATAAGTGCGGTTGGTCCGCGGGACTGGCCGCTTATCAACGAGCTCGGCAACTCTCTCCCGCCGAGCAGCGCCTCGTGGGCGCCTTCGACGCCAGCACCGTCTTGCTCTCCGGCCTGCACTGGGTCGAGTGGGTCTTTGTCGAAGGCCGCACGTTCGAGAACCGCAACGCAATTCTCACGCGCGTCGATGCCCTACTCGCGCGGCTCGCGCACCGAACGGCGGCAAGCGAGAAGCTCAAACTACCCGGCAAGGATTCGAACCTTGAATGAGGGAGCCAAAATCCCTAGTGTTACCATTACACCACCGGGTAAGGTGGGACCGCGTCAGGCGGTGGGGCGATTCAAAACCGCAAAAGCGAGCTGCTCCAGTTCAATGGCCAGATCGACTCCGGCGTGCGAGACTGATCCCGATAAGTTCAACGTCACGGGCGCGAAATTCAAGATTCCCTCCACGCCGGCGGCTAGCAACCGATCGGCCACGGTTTGGGCCGCAATGGCCGGCACGGCAATCATGCCTAGCCGTATCCTATTTTCTTGAGCCACTTGCGGCAAGCGGTCCAGGTGCAGCACGGGCAAACCCTCGATCTGCGTGCCGACCTTGGCCGCGTCGATATCGAAGGCCGCCACGAAATGAAAACCTCGCTGCTGGAAGCCCCGATAGCCCAACAGCGCTCGGCCCAGGTTGCCGGCGCCCACGAGAGCGACGGTCCAGGTTTGATCGGTTCCCAGGATGCGGCGTATGGCGGCGACCAGCTCATCGCAACGATAGCCAATGCCGGGATAGCCGAAGTGCCCGAAATAGGCCAGGTCTTTGCGGACCTGGGCATCGGTAAAGCCGAGCACTCGCCCGAGTTGCGTGGAGCTCGTGGTGGCATGGCCATCCCGCAACAAGCGTTCCAGCTCGCGCAGGTAGAGACTCAGCCGGTTAACGACCGCCTTGGGAACCGGGCCGTCGGTGGGTGGGGCGGGGGGCTTGTTCTTCGAATCGCTCATCAATCGGCGATCTAGCGCGGCCAGCGGATTCGGAGACCCTCGCGACGGGAAGGCAACGACGCATCTACTGTAGTGTGAACAGCTAGCGTCTACAAGAGTAGCCCGGGCCGGGGGGGGG
>JBGTDH010000923.1:0-2973 GCA_041748435.1 Pirellulales bacterium | reverse complement strand
CGCCACGCATTGCACGTCCGGCAGTTTTAGCATGGCGGTCAGATCGTAGGTGCAACGCGGCCCGATCCCGATTACGCCCAGCGTGATTTTCTCGGAGGGAGCCACCGCGCCCTCCCGCCCCAAGGCGCGAGCTGGAATGATCGTCGGCAGCGACGCCGCGGCCGTCATCGCCGCGCTAGACAAGAGAAAGTCGCGTCGGGTCTGGTTGCCAAACTGGTTCATGTTCTCTCCCGAGGAACACCGGTCTTGCCGCGATGAGTATCCTCATCATGGCCACGCTGTTTGCGCCGCTGCAAGAGATGGTACCCTAACAAGATCTATCTCCGACTCACACGGGATGCCTAGGGAATTCGATCACGATGCCACACAGAAATCTCGTCGCTGCGGCTTGGATGGTTGTCTTCTGGACGCGATTTGGGGGCGCTGCGGATCTCGCGGAGTGGCGCTCGTGGCGCGGCCCGCTGGGGAAGGGAAGCGTCGAACAGGGGAGCTATCCCGTGAAATTTGGCGCGGACAAGTATCTCTGGCGGACGGAGTTGCCCGGGAAAGGGTGTTCAACTCCCATCTTCCTTAACGGGATGATTTACCTGACGGCGCCTGCGGACGTACAGGACGCGCTCGTGTGCTATGACTTCGAAGGCCAGGAGCAATGGCGGACGAGCTTCGGCGCGGAGAACGCCGGGAAGCATCGCAACGGCTCCGGATGCAATGCGTCGCCGGTCACTGACGCAACGGCGGTGTTCGTGTACTTTAAGAGCGGCACGCTCGCGGCTGTGGCGCCCGACGGAAAAGTGCGCTGGAAAACCGACCTCGTCCAACGGTTCGGGAAGGACACCTTGTTCTGGGACCACGGGACTTCGCCCGTGTTAACGGAGAAGCACGTGGTCATGGCGCGCATGCACAAGGGCGAGTCGTGGTTGGCTGCGTTTGATAAAACGACGGGCGAAATGGCCTGGAAGGTCGCTCGCAATTACTCGACCCCCGTTGAATGCGATCACGGCTACTCCACCCCCTTGGTCATCGCGTATCAGGGGAAGGAGTCGATCCTGGTCTGGGGTGCCGAACATCTGACGATTCACAACGCGACCGATGGGCAGGTGTCGTGGTCGTGCGGCAACTTCAACCCGGAGGGCAACAAGTTGTGGCCCTCGATCTCGACGCCTGTGATCGTCGGCAGCATGGCCGTGATCGCGTACGGTCGCAACGATCGAGGAATTCCGCGACTGCATGGAATTCGGCTGGCGGGAAGCGGCGACGTTACGCCCACGAATCATGTGTGGAAGCGAGACGATGTGGGGACGTTCGTTCCCACCCCGGTTGTTTACAAAGGCCGCGTCATCCTGGTCCGGGACCGCGGTGAAGTCGCGAGCATTGATGCCTCGACTGGCAAGACGATTTGGGAGGCCGCGTTTCCCAAGCACCGGTCGAACTACTACGCGTCGCCGCTCATCGCCGGAGACAAACTCTACGCGCCCCGCGAGGACGGAACCGTGTTCGTCGCCAGCATTGCCAACGACAAGTTCGAACTATTGTCCGAGAACAACATGGCCGAACCGGTGATCAGCTCGCCCGTCCCGATCTCGAACCGCCTCCTCATCCGCGGCGAAAAGCACCTCTTCTGCATTGCCTCCGAGTGAATGGAGCTGCCTTAAGAACAACGGTCTAAGTCGCTGGCGTCAGTTCAAAGCGCAGCTTCTGCGGCTTGGCGGCGTCGCGAATCTTGGCGTCGGCCTCTTCGACAGTCTTGGTGAGAGCGGTCAGTTGCTCTTTCAACTCCGGGGCTGCGTCCTTGGCGTGGGCCTTTTGCGATAACGCCCGCCATTGGCCGACGATCGTCTCTTTGCTCGCGACGGCGGCGAGAATGGCGCGGCTCTGGGCCGCGATCGGATGTGCCGTCCCTTGTGCCGGAGCGCCCAGCGTGGTGAGGTTGACGCCAGATTCCAGGTCCTTCGCCGCCAGCGTGCCGGCGGTTATGCCATTGATCTTCAGGGCGTAGTTTCCGGCCTTCAGGCCCGGCACGCGCAGCGTGTATTGGCTTAAATCGAGAATCGTCGGATACAAGGACAGCACGCCGCGGGCTTCGTCGGGAATGGGGAAGGGCAGGCGTTCGTCGGTGCGATCGAAGGCCAGTTTGCCGCCATTGGAGGAAACATCGCTGATGCGGCAGCCTTGGGCATCGACGACCTTGCCCGCGGCATCGATGGTGGCGCTGGAGACAAAGCCGGTGGCGCCGAGCTCCGCCAGCAACGCGGCCGCCATCATCAGTTGACCCGGCGCACCGGGATGGACCGGATCGCCTTGCATCGAGACCGGCTTGGTGGCCAGTTGATCCTGGGCGGCCAGGAAGCTGCGCAAGTACTCCACGCCAGCCACGCTGTCGTCCTGGGAAAGCTGCCGCAGATTGGCCAGCGAGTTGGCGAACAACTCCCGCGGCTTGTTCTGCCCCCAACGATCGACCAGCAAATGGAACTGGTCGGCATAAGGCAGGCTTTCCTTGGCACAGAATTCCTTAAGAGCCGTCGCGTACTCGTGCAGACGCTGATTGCGGCCGGCGACGCGGGCCAGCAGCGTGCCATCATTCACGGGGCTCGCCGAGAGAATGACCGGCCGGGCTTGGATGCCGCGAATGCGCGTGGTCATGGTGCCCATGTTCTCGACGAACTTGTCGGTCAGCGTGCTGCCCGAATCGTTCATGCCCAACTCGACCGACACGATCGTTGGCTTCCAGGCGGCGATGTCGTACTCAAACCGCGCCAACGTAGTGGGAATGGTATGCCCGCCCACGCCCGAGTTGCGGAAGGCGAACTTCATCTGTGGATAGCGGGCAAAGCAGAATGCCTCAAAGTAATTGGAGTGCAGGTGCTGCGCGGTGATGCTATCGCCGGCCATGACCCACACATCGCCGTCCTTGAGGGGAAACTCCGCCGCGGGGGCCGGAGCAATCAGACAACAGGTCAAATAGAGAGCGCAGAT
>JBGTDH010000922.1:0-4196 GCA_041748435.1 Pirellulales bacterium | reverse complement strand
TGCGGCTGGCGTTGCTGTAATCGGTGACGTGCAGGCGTCCGCCGCTCAAGCGCCAGGCTAGCCAGGTATCGACCGTGCCGAACAGAATCTCGCCCCGCGCGGCGCGGGCACGCAGACCGTCGATGGTGTCCAGCAGGTGCTTGATCTTGGTGCCGGAGAAGTAGGCATCGACCACCAGCCCCGTCTTGCGGCGAAACACCTCGGCCAGCCCCTCGGCGTTGAGGCGATCACAGATGCCGGCGCTCACGCGGCTCTGCCAGACGATGGCGTTATGCACCGGGCGGCCGGTGTCTCGATCCCAGAGAATGGTGGTCTCGCGTTGATTGGCGATGCCCAGCGCGGCGATATCGGCGGCCGTGAGTTTCGCGCGGGTCAAAGCCTCCCGCGCCACCGCCAACTGACTGGACCAAATAACCTCCGGATCGTGCTCGACGAGCCCAGGCGCCGGCAGGATCTGCGGAAACTCCTGTTGCGCGGCCGCCACCACGCGGCCATCACGTCCGAACACGATGGCTCGACTGGAAGTCGTGCCTTGATCGAGAGCCAGAATGTATTTCGACATCGCCACCTCGAGCAGAGAATTATCCGACCAGCCCCCCGGCCCAGCAGAGATAGGCTACGGGGGCGGCGAACAAAATGGAATCCAGCACATCCAAGACTCCGCCGAAGCCCGGCATCCAATTGCTGGAGTCTTTGCGTCCCAAATCGCGTTTGATCAGAGATTCCGCCAGGTCGCCCAACATGCCGGCGAGGCCCACGATGATGCCGTAGGCCAGCCAACCCCAGGCCGGCGCGGTGCTCACCGACGATGCCGGCCGCATTTGTGCGGTCAGCACGTGCAGAGCAAACCAACTCCCCAAGCACGCAAACACCAGGCCGCCGATCGCGCCTTCGATCGTCTTGCCTGGACTGAGGACCGGCGCCATTTTGTGCCGCCCGATCAGGCGGCCCACGGTGTACGCGCCGGTGTCTCCCATCTTCACCACGATCACGAGCGAAGCCAGCGCCGGGACGCCCAACGTGCCGGCGGCGATCAATCGCAACTGTGCCAGAAAGCTGAACAGCACGCCCACGTAAGCCAGTGCGAATACGGTCGTGGTGAGTTGCTCCATCACATGCCCTGGCCGCTCGTAGCGGCGCATCTCGAAACAGAATGCGGCCAGCAGCATGCAGGCAAACGCCGCCAGCGGCCAACCGAGCGGACCCAGCGGATCTGCCGGACCGTGCGACGGCCACAGCACGGGAACGAGGTTGCTCCCTACGATCAGCAAGTTGCCCCCGTACACGATCAACGGCGAGGGCCGCAGATCGCGGGCAGACGCCATCCACAGAATCTCGCGGCTCGCCAGCACGCTCAGCACGAGCGCCAGAGGCAGCAGAATCAGACCCGGCGGCTGCAGTCGATGGTCCCACCAACAGAGCGCAACGACACTCGCAATGAACAAGGCGCCCAAAATCAGTCGCCAGCGAAGCATTGGTTGCCCTTGTGCGAGGAGTCTCGATCCTATTCCACGGCCTTCAGTGCGGACTCCACCTGCTCATCCGTGCTGCCCATCCGGAACTCGCCGGCAGGGACCACGACCAGGGTCATCCCGATCGAGTTCGTTGTCTCGACCATCGTGCCCAGGTGTTTGGCCCAAGCTTCCTGATGCTGGCGCGCTTGACGGGCGTCGAACGGGGCGATGGCCCCTGGCGGACCGTCCTCTCGTATCTGGCCGTCTGTTACGGTTAAAGTCCGCGCCACGCGAAAGCCCGAGACGTTGGAGTGCGGGCCGTCCGGATTTGAATATCGGCGAAACGTGCTGCGACATTCGGACCTCGTATGGTGCCAACAGCCCCCGCGCAGCACGCGAAAGTCGCCGGTCGCTGGCCCGGTGGGATCGTGCGAAGGCGCCGAGCGGTAATACTCCGTGTCGTGAAAATCCTGGCACCACTCCCAGAGGTTGCCGTGCATGTCGTGCAATCCGAACGCATTCGCCGGCTTCAACGCCACGCGATGTGCAGCCTCGCCCGAGTTCTTGTAGTACCAGCCAAACTTGTCCAAGTCCTTGTAGCTGTCGCCAAACGAATACTGTGTCGTTGTCCCGGCGCGGCAGGCATACTCCCATTGCGCCTCGGTAGGCAGATGATAGCCGTTGCCGCCGAGCACGCTCCACCGCGTGACACTGACTTTATAAGGATCCAAGACGAGTTTCTTCGTGTCATGGACAAAGGGCTGATGCACGGACTGATGCCATTCTTCCACTTTGTACGGCGGGTCGAGGTGCTCCTGTGCGGAAAGCCAAAGGCAAAACACCACCGCGTCGTTCCAACTGAGGGCCGAAGCCGGCGAATCGTCCGTCACGGGGAAGCCAGGGCTCGCATACGTGTGGCCGATGCGCCCGTTGTCTGCGCCGGTCCGATATCCGGTGCTTTCGACAAACTTCTTGAATTGGCCGATGGTTACTTCGGTTTCCCCCATCAACAGAGGCTCGGTGATCGTCACCTGATGTTGGGGACGTTCTGTCTGAATGCTGGCGTGCGTGGGGCCTACATTAAGCTGCCTGAAGACCTCAAGCAACGTGAAGCCCAACCACAGCACGAATGCGGCGCCCAGCCCCGCGGCGAGAAGCAGGAGGATGACCCACAAGGGTAATTGTCCAGAACGCTTCTCTCGTGAGACCATGGCGCAACCTTCAGCGAGGAGTCTCTGGTCCTGGTGTCACCGCAGGGGCGATTCGCGGCGCGCGGCGATGGGCCATACGGATTCCACCTTCTGGCCGCGGCAGGCGTAGATGCGATCGTACAGGTTCGTCGTTGGATCGCAGTGCGGTACGAGCATCTCCAGGCGATCGCCCAGCTTGGGCAAACGGTCGCCACCGTCCAAAGCCAGCATGCCAAACTCATCGCCGCCACGGCTGTAGGCCAGGCCCGGCCAATCCTTCGCTTCCGGGCGATGCGACGTGGTGGTGTCCAGCGCCTTGGTGCCGGCATCGATGGTGACGCGGTCCGCGTGCGATGTGCTGACCACAGTCGCCAGCACCGTAAGGCTGGCCTGAAAGTCGGAATACATTTCGCCGCTGCGGCCGCCGATGCGTCGATAGTCGAGATCCATGAACACGTAAGAGCCGACCTGCAGCTCGGTCATGCCGCGCAGGGCGCTGTCGATGTTGTAGGTGCCGGTGCTGCCCCCCGAGAGGATGCTGGCCTCGAAACCGGCCTTGTTGAGCAGCTCGCGCGTCTCGATCGCGGCGGAGAGCAGTTGCGTGGATCGTTCGCGACGAGACTCGAATCCGACGACGTGCGAAGCGCTGCCGGCATAGGCCTGGACGCCGCGCACTCGCAGACGGCTGCTGCGGGCAATCTGCTGCGCCAACTCCACGGCCGGTTTGCCGGGGAGGCTGCCGGTACGCCGATCGCCCACATCTACGTCAACCAGCAGATTCACGCTCACGCCGGCCGCTGCCGCCGCCTCGGCCAGCAACTCCACCTGCCGTGCATGACCCACCGAGAGCATGATGTCGGCCCCCTGGTGGAGCAGTGTGGCGACGCGGCCGATCTTGTGGCGCTCCACAATCGGCGAAGTAAGCAGAATCCCACGGATGCCGGCCGCGGCCAGGGCCTCTGCTTCCGGCACCGTGGCCACGCAGATGCCGACCGCTCCCGATTTTACCTGCCGGCGGGCCACCTCCGGGCATTTGTGCGTCTTGGCATGCGGCCGGAGTTGGACGCCCGCCTGGCGGCAATGTTCGGCCATCTTTCGCAGATTGGCCTCGAACAGATCGAGATCGACCAGCAGCGCCGGCGTGGCGATCTCGGCCTTGGTCTGCGGTTCATGCTGCGGCGCGTCGGCCATTGTCGTTCCTCCCAACATCAGCAGACTGGCTGCCGCGCCGGTCCCTAGAAACTCGCGTCGCTTCATCGCCACGCTCCCTGGTGATTGCTCTGTGAAGATAACGTACCGCCACGCCGCTGAACACCTGCCCGAAATCTTTCCGCGACGCAATAATGCCAACATTCGACTCCCGCAGTGGCGTGAACGGCTATGGCACTTGTCAGCGTCAAAGATTTGCGTATCGGCTATCGTGGACCGCTGTTGCTGGACGATGTCTCCTGCCAGATCGAGCCGGGCCAAAGGATCGGTCTGCTGGGTCGCAACGGGTCCGGCAAAACCACGTTCATGAAGATCCTCAGCGGCGAAGTGCAGCCCGATGGCG
>JBGTDH010000921.1:0-8544 GCA_041748435.1 Pirellulales bacterium | reverse complement strand
GATCGCTCGGCACCACGCGTCGGCCACGGGCCTGCCGAGTCAGGACGTTGTAGTCCCCTTCTGCGTCGTAGCCTCGCAGCGAGAGCTTAAAGCCCTTCTTGCCGGCTTGCGCGCCGTGGCAGGCACCCGAGCTGCATCCGGCCTTAGCCAGCACCGATTGCACGTGGTTGCGGAAGCTCCATTGAAAGGGCTTCTCCAAGCCCTCGACCGTCACTTCGGCTTGTGCCGTGCGGCCGTTGTGCTCCATGCGCAGCATGGCCGAGCCGTTGGCCTTGGCGATGGCCACGCCGTCTTCGATTGTCACGATGGCCGGATCGCTGGAGACGATCTTCGCGGCGTCGGGCAGTTGACCGACAAACTGGTTCCCGCTGCTCTGCTCGATGACCAGGCGTTGCCGCGCCTCTGTCCCGCTCAGCGTGAACTTGGGTGGCAAGATCACGAGAGATTGCTCCGCGTGAGCAGTCGCCGCGAAGATTACCAGCCAAAGAGAGGCCCGCAGGGGTGAGCGTTTCAACATAGCGTGTTTCATCGTTTGGTGCATTTTGAGCAATCCGCTTCTACGATCCGGCGCGGGCGGTCTGGGGCTGGGGAGACGCCTCGATCGCCAGCCGCTTGCGGGCCTGATCGACGACTTCTTGCGCCCACGGCTTTTTTTCGTACAACACCACGATGCCTTCCCACATGGCCCGCGCGCGGGCCGGCTCTTTCACATGCAGCTTGTCGGCGACGGCCAGTCGCTGCTTGAGGTCCTTCACGTCGTCGCGGGATTGCTCCTTGGCCGTTTCCCGCAGGCGGACCAGTTTCTTACGCGCCAGTTGCACGGCTAGCGCCCTGTCGTCGATCGGAAGTTTTACCGCGGGCTCCTCGGCATCGGGCTGACCATACAAGGCCAGCAGGGCTTCGAGCTGCGTGATCGCCAGTTGCGGATCGAAACGCGCCACGTCCATGGCCTCTGCGTAAGCCCGAGCGACCGGACTGGAGGCATCCATCTTGAGGGTCTTGGCTCGGCGATCGAAGCGGCGTTCCATCTTCATCATTTCGATGTCATCGCGGTAGCCCTCGATCTCCCCCACCCGCGATTCTTCCGGATAGTAGCGGAGAAACTTCTCGATCGGGTCTTCGGCTTCGAGCAGGCGATCGGGGTTTTCGTCGCTGGCCAGTGCGGTCACGCGTTCATAGAGACTGTCCGCACTCTCCGGCCGCAGCATCCACAGCGCGATCATCGCCAGGCACGCCAGCGAGCCAATCAAAGCCCAGGTCTGTGGCGAGACAAGAATGGCCAGCGTCTCCCGCAAGGGAGAAGTCTCCTGCTCGGTCTCTTCGACGACGGTGGTAAACCGCACTTTGCCCGGCGTGCGGGTGGAATGCGGGGGAATTTCAATCAGGGAGTAACCCACCTCCGGGCTGCCTTGGCCCGTGAGCTTGGTTTCCCCCAAGTCCGAATCGCCGGCGCGAACGGCAGACTCTTCCACCGGCGTGCCGGTGTCTGCCTTGGTCACATCGAGCGGATACTCCGAGCCGCTGTCCGACGCGCTCTTGGCGGAGATTTGCACGCGGCCGCTGCCGGGGTCGCCCACGGTATTGCGGACGACCGCATCGGCCCGCGCGGTCAATCCATGCTCCATCGCCTCCAGGCGGCGAGCCAGGATCATGGCGCTGGGGATTCGCTTGTCGGGATCCTTCTCCAGCAACTGCATCACGATCGAAGCCAGCTCGTCCGGAACATCGGCACTGTAGCGCCGCAGAGGCTCCGGCTCGCCGAAGCGTTGCAATTGCAGCATCTCGACGATGCTCTTGGCGCGGAACGGCGGCCGCCCCGCCACGAGCGCATAGAGCACGCCGCCGAGGCTGTATAAATCGGAGCGATGCGTGGCGGCGCGGCCATCGGCCTGCTCCGGCGCCATGTATTCCGCCGTGCCCAGCACGCCGCCATCGGCCGTCATGCCGGTGGCGCCAAACAGCTTGGCAATGCCGAAGTCCGAAAGCTTGACTTCGCCCTGCGGCGTGATCAGCAAGTTGGCCGGCTTGATATCGCGATGAATCACGCCGCTGTCGTGCGCGTGCTTCAAGGCGCGGCTCATCTGCACGCCAATGTGCGTGGTCTCGCGCCAATCGAAGCGGCGGCCGGACTGCAATTCCTCTTCCAAGCTGGTGCCGCGAACCAGCTCCATGCCGTAGAAGACGAAGCCCCCCTCTTCTCCGTGCCCATAGAGCCGCACGATGTGGGGATGCCGCAGCTTCTTAAGCGTTTCGATCTCCCCCTCGAAGCGCTCGCGAAAACCCTCGTCCAGGGCCATGGCGGCGGAGAGCACCTTCACGGCGACCGATTCGCCGGTGTCTTCGTTGACAGCCTCGTAAACGGTTCCCATCCCGCCGCGGCCCAGCTTGCGGCCAATCAGATAGGGTCCCAATCGCTCGGGTTGCATGGGGCGATCTGTGCGCGGCGCGTAAGACCCAGGGGGAGAACCAGAATCGAACCCTTATCATAACTCCGCTCGGCCCAACCCGCCAGCAGGCGCAGCCCGGCGTGGTTGTGGTGAGTTGCACAAATCCAAGGAGCGTTGCAAATGAAGTCGCTTACTGATTACTTGACGATGAACGTGCCCGGCCGATTGGCGTTTGTGAACATCACGCCGCAGGTGTTGGACGCCGTGAAGAACAGCGGCGTGCGGGAGGGAATTGTGCTCGTCAATGCCATGCACATCACGGCGTCTGTCTTCGTGAACGATGACGAAGCCGGGCTGCATCACGATTTCGGCATGTGGCTGGAAAGGCTGGCGCCGTTCAACCCAGACCCGAGCCAGTACCACCACAATCGGACGGGGGAAGACAACGCCGACGCCCATCTGAAGCGCCAGGTGATGGGGCGCGAAGTCGTGGTGGCCATCACGGCCGGAAAGCTGGACTTCGGCCCCTGGGAGCAAATCTTCTATGGCGAGTTCGACGGTGGCCGGCCCAAGCGGGTGCTGATCAAGGTGCTGGGCGAGTGATGCCAAGCCGGGCAACGCCGGCGGCGGAAGATTCTGGTAAACTTCGCGGGCAGCTTCTCCCTGCGACGTAGCCCTTGTTCGACCCACAGATTCTCATGTCCAAACAGCGACAAAGCCTGTTGCCGGGAATGGATAACGTGCCGCTCACGGCCGCGCCGCGGCCGCGGATCTCGCCGCCACCGCCGATGGAGCATCCGCCTGCCCCCACAAGCGAGCAGCACGAAGATGCAAATGCCGCCGGCACATTCTCGCTGGTCGGCAAGACGGTGTGGGTCGTCGATTCCAACTCGCTCATCTTTCAGGTCTTCCACGCCATCCCGGAGATGACCAATCCGACCGGAGAGCCGGTCAACGCGGTGTTCGGCTTTACGCGGGACATGCTGTTCCTGCTGGAGGAAAAGAAGCCGGACTATCTGTTTTGCGCGCTGGATGAGAAAGGACCCACGTTTCGTCATGCACTTTCGGATACCTACAAGGCGGGGCGAAGCGAGATGCCGGAAGATCTCGGCTCGCAGTTCCCGTGGATCATGCGCATGCTGGCTGCCTTCCGCATTCCCACCCTCGGCTGCCCGACGTTTGAGGCCGACGACGTGCTGGCGACCCTCGCCCGTCTGACGGAAGAGCTGGGAGGTGAATGCTACCTGGTGAGCGGAGACAAAGATTGCCGTCAACTCCTCAGCCAGCGCGTGAAGGTTTACAACGTGCGCAAAAACCAGATCTACGATGCGGCCTCCTTACATGCCGATTGGGGAATCCGGCCGGAGCAAGTGGTCGATTATCAGGCCATCGTGGGCGATTCGGTCGACAACGTCCGCGGCATTGCGGGCATCGGACCCAAGGGAGCTTCGCAGCTTCTCTCCACGTACCAAACGCTGGAGGGCATCTTCGAGCACGTTAACGAGATTTCGGGCGTCAAGCGGAAGCAATCGCTCGTCGAGGGGCGTGAGCAGGCGCTGCTTGGCCGCCGTCTGGTGCAGTTGGACGGCTACGTCCCCATCGAAATCGATTGGGAAGCTGCTCACCGCGGGCCGTTCGATAAGAACGAAATCATCGAGCTGTTCCAAGAGCTGGGCTTTCACGGCTTCTCCGCCAAGGTGCGGGCCATGCAGTTGCCCGCCGAGCTGGAAGCCGCGCGCCCGCCGGAAGACTGGCAGGCGACATACCACACGGTCGATACGCCCGAGGCGCTCGCCGCGCTCGCGGCGGAGCTATCGCGCCAATCGCAGTTCTCCTTCTGCACGCAGACTACGCACGCCTGGCCGACATGGGCAGATATTGTGGGCCTCTCTTTCGCCTGGAAGGAGGGCGAAGCCTGGTACGTGCCGGTGTGCGGGCCAGCGGGAGAGCAGTGTCTCGATCGCTCGGCGGTGCTCGAAGCATTGCGCCCTACCTTGGAGAACCCGCGGATCAAAAAGCTGGGTCAGAACTTGAAGTCGGACTTGATCGTGCTTAAGTCCGCGGGAATCGGCGTGCAGGGCGTGGCTTTCGACACCATGATCGCCAGTTACTTGTTGGACGCGGGCGAGCGAAACCACAGCCTGGATGAATTGTCACTGCGGTATCTCAATCACGCCACCATCACGATGGGCAGCCTCTTGGGCGCGGGGCGGGATCGGCGCAGTAGGGATGAGGTGGCCATTGCCCGCGTCGCCGAATACGCGGGAGAGAGTGTCGATGTGGCGCTGCGACTGACGCCGCTGCTACAGCGCAAGCTGCAAGGCGCCGAGTTGGATCGCCTGAACAAGACGCTGGAGTTGCCGCTGATCGACGTGCTGATGGAGATGGAATCAACCGGCATCCGTGTCAATACCGCGCGGCTGGCGGAGCTGAGCGAGCAATTCGGCCGTCAGCTGCAACTGGTCGAGACGCAGATCTTTGACATGGCGGGTCGGCCGATCAACATCGGCTCCCCCAAGCAGCTCCAGGAGTTGCTGTTCACGCAACTCAAGCTGCCGGTGGTGAAGCGCACCAAGAACGGCCCGAGCACCGATGTCGATGTACTGGAAGAACTGGCGAGCGTGCATCCGTTGCCGGCCAAGATCATCGAGTATCGGCATTTCGCCAAGCTGAAGAACACGTATGTCGATGCTCTGCCCGCGATGATCAACCCGCGCACGGGACGTGTGCATGCTTCGTTCAACCAGGTGGTGGCGGCGACCGGGCGGCTCAGCTCGCACGATCCCAACCTGCAGAACATTCCGATCCGGACCGAGGAGGGGCGCGCCATTCGCTCGGCGTTCCTGCCCGAGGAAGGCTGGCTGCTCTTGGCGGCCGACTATTCGCAGATCGAGCTGCGCGTGCTGGCTCATTTCTGCCAGGACCCGACCTTGCTGGAGGCCTTCGCGCGGGACGAAGACATTCATGCCCGCGTGGCCAGCGAAGTGCATGGCGTGCCCTTGGATGGCGTGACGTCCGAGATGCGGCGGCAAGCCAAGGCCGTGAACTTTGGCATCATTTATGGCCAGAGCGCCTTCGGCCTGGCGCGGCAACTTGGCATCGATCAGAAAGAAGCCGAGAAGTTCATCGAGGCCTACTTCGCCCGGTACGGCAGTGTCGAAAAGTTTCTCAACGGCGTGCTGGCCGAGTGCCAGGCCAACGGTTATGTGAGCACGATCCTGGGCCGGCGGCGGTCCATCCAGGGCATCCGCTCCGGCGTGCGGCGGCAGCGCAATCCGCCTGAGCGCACCGCCATCAACACCGTGATCCAAGGCTCCGCCGCCGATCTGATCAAGGCAGCCATGTTAGCGGTGCATCGGCGGTTGAAGCAGGAGCGGCTCTCGGCGCGCTTGCTGCTCCAGATTCACGACGAACTCGTATTGGAAACCCCGCCCGACGAAGCCGAGCACCTCACGCGCCTGGTGACGGAAGAAATGTCCCAGGTGTTGGAGTTACGCGCGCCAATCAAAGTGGACGTGAAGACCGGCCGGACGTGGGCGGAAGTCTGATGCCTACGCAACGTCCGTGCTCTCTGACGATTGCGCTTCCCAGATGCGGCGGATGAGGCCGAGCCGGCGCTCGATGGTGCGGATGCCGCAATTTAGATGCTGCGCCAGTTCCTGATTCGAATCTCCCTGCAACTTGCCCAGGGCGATCTGGCGCTGATCGTCGTCCAAAGCGTCCAGCAGCCGCTGGCACTGCTCGGTCATCATGGCGGCGAACTCGGGAGTTGGCTCCTCGCCCAGCAGGCGATCGAGGCGGAAAACCTGTTCATCTGCCAATCGTTGCAGATCTGCCTCTGCTTGCACGCGACCGCCGCCGCGCTTCTGCCGCCGCTCGTGATTCACCTGATCGCACGCCTTGCGCACCGTCAGCACCACCAGCAACGGCCACAAGCTATCGCGGTCGGTCAACAGCGGGAATTTTCCGGCGGCCGCCCCGCGGCAGAAACTGTCGAACGCGCTTATCGCCACATCTTCTTCGTCGGCCGCCCTGCGATTGCTCGTGCCCAGTTTTGCCCGCGCCAAGCCAACGAGCCGCTGAAAGTATCGCTGCCAGAGCCTCTCGGCCGCGGCTTCGTCCCCCGCCTTGAGATCCCCGATCCAATGCGTGACCGTTTCTTCCACGTTCATCAAAAGAAATTCCTGCTCGCGGTGGCGGGTTGTGCGAAGAACTGGAGATTAAACTAGTATCGCAGTTTCTTAGCATACAGGCTTGATGGCGATGGATGAACGGACACTCTCTCGGGCCGGCACGCTGTCGCTCGATGCGGCGCGGCGTATCGATCAGCGCTGTGCGCAGTTCGAAGCCCGCTTGAGACAGGGGGAGCAGCCGGCGATCGAGGGGTTCTTAGATCTCCCGTCACGCCCCGAGCGGCGGGCCAGCTTGCGAGAGCTGCTGGTTCTGGAATTGGAGTACCGGCGCCAGCGAGGCGAGCAGCCCAACCTGGCCGATTATCAATCGCGGTTTGCCGACGATGCCGACGTGGTGGCCGATGCCTTCGCTTCACGGCTCGCGTCTGCCACGTCGACGCAGACTTTCGCCGCCGGTTCCGAGACCGCAGATCATGACCCGGCCGCTCGACCACTTCGTACCGCAGCATCTGCAGATGTGCTGCCGCGCTCCTTCGGGCCGTATCTCCTGGAGCGCGAGATTGCCCGCGGGGGCATGGGCATTGTCTATCAGGCGAAACGTGCCGGCAGCGATCGCCCGCTGGCGTTGAAGATGGTGCTCTCCGGCGCCGTCGCGTCGCGGACTTCCAGCTTTTGAAAGAGCTGGGCCGCGGCCGCCTCGGCACGGTCTACAAGGCCCGGCAGAGCAGCTTGGATCGCGTTGTGGCGATCAAGATTCTGCGCGCCGAAGCGCTGCCGGATGGGGAGTCCGTGATGGACTTCCGACGACGCGTGGATGCCGCAGCACAAGTGGAGCACACACGGCGGCAAGCGATTGTTTCTGCCGTTGAGTCTCTTCGCCCGCACAGGCTGGTTCTGAATCTCCGCGATGTCCCGATGATGCCGGCCGTGTTGACCAGCATTGTGGTGCGCTTGGGCCAGGCCGTCGATTTCGTGCGGGAGCCGGGGCGGCTGGTGATTGTGGAATGCACTCCCGCGGTGCGTGAGTAGTTTCACATCAACCATCTGGATCGCTCCATCGAATTCCTCGCTACGGAGAGCGAGGCCCTGGGAATGCCGTGACCCCGTTGAAAAGTTTGGCCGCAGACGCACAATAGCTGGTATCGATCCACGCACCGCCCTCGAGAAAGGATTACATGCCCGCCGATACGATGACCGCCACACCCCGCGACCGGAAAGAGGCCCTGCGACGCCAGGCACATGACAACCGCCAGGCTCAGCCGAACAAAGACGAGTTGAGCCAGGCCATCTGCCGCACGTTCGCGGAGTTGCCGGAGTACGCCGCGGCCGGCGCCGTGATGTTCTACGTCGATGTGCGCTCCGAAGTGCGCACGCGGCACTATCTGCCCACCGCGCTGACGCATGGCAAGCGGATTATTGTCCCTTATTGTGTCGAGGGGGAGCTGGAGTTGTTTCACCTGCAAGACATGCAGGAGCTGTCCGTCGGGATGTACAAGATTCTGGAGCCGCGCGAGGAGCTGCGTCAGCTACCGGAGAAGCGCGTCGAGGTGGCCGAGTTGGATTTGATCATGGTGCCCGGCGTGGCTTTCGATCGCGCCGGCGCCCGCATGGGACACGGCTTCGGTTACTACGACAAGTTGCTGGAGCACGCGCGCGTGGGAACGCCGCTGGTGGCGTTGGCGTTCGAGTGCCAGCTCTTCGACGAAATCCCCACACAAGAGCACGACGTATTCATGGACAAGATTATCACGCAATCCACCGTGTACGCCGGCAAAGGCCGGAGCCGCACGTGAGCGGAAGGCGGCGTTCGTGTCGTGCGCGAGTTAGGAGATACTGGCGGCATGCTGGCCGGACGCACGGGCAAGAACCTCACAATTGGGTGTGACCGCCATTCCGCTTACTGAACGCGATGCAGGGCAAGCAGTTAACGATGCTAGCGCGACCGTGCTTGCAGATTGAAACGGGCCTCCTCGGGTAGAACTGATGTTGTGTACCCAACAGTTCTGCTAGCACCCAAGGAGGCC
>JBGTDH010000920.1:0-8581 GCA_041748435.1 Pirellulales bacterium | reverse complement strand
TCCCAGCACGGGATCGACTTGGTGGTGATCGACCCGTTGGCGTCCTTGCTGCCGCGCGGATCGGAGAATCTGGCGGACCGCGTGCTGGCCGCCCTGTTGCCGTTGCAAGCGCTCACGCAGGCCGGCGCGGCGATCCTGCTGCTGCACCATCCCAAAAAGGGCGAGTCGCGGGCAGGACAGGCGGCACGGGGCAGCGGCGCCCTGGGCGCCTTCGCCGATGTGCTGATCGAAATGCATTGCCCGGAGCAATCGAAGCCGGGGGACCGGCGCCGGCGGCTGTGCGCCTGGTCGCGCCACGACGACACGCCTGGCGAGCGCACCATCAAGCTCACGGAAGACGGGCGGGATTATCAGGTCGTGGTCGAAGGGGGCGATGACGATTACGAAGACGGCTGGGACCTTTTGCACGGGCTGCTTTCCGTCGCGCAGGCCCAGCTCACCCGCAAGCAACTTCTGGCTCGTTGGCCCACGCGGCCTCCGCCCAACGAGATCACGCTCTGGCGGTGGCTGGAGCGGGCTGGGAAGCTGCGGCTGGTCGAGTGCGAAGGCGCCGGCCATCGCCACGACCCCTACCGCTACTGGCTCCCCGGCCGCGACCTCCCCTTCGAGATCGACCCCGCCGAGCTGTTGGGCTTGTAGAAACGACCGCACGTGTCCCGACGATTACAAATCCTTCTTTCACTCGATTACGGCGGTTGCTCCCCTCACAGTCTGCCGTTCTAGCGAAGGCAATAGCACCAGCGCAAGCATCCCCGCGCGCAATGCTCAGAACGTTCTGATGCCCTTCAACGCACTGTTGGAGAGGGCACGTCCCTGACCTCAATCGTGCCATCGTCGCAGGCGGTGGCGAGGCGTTGACCGTCCGCGGAAAAAGCGAATCTCGACACGCTGGCCGCTGGCGAAAAGGCCAACAGCGCTCTTCCCGTGAGCGTTTCATGGACGCGAACGAGAGACGAGTATTTCCTGTAAGAAGACCACTCGTCGATGCCGTACCAATCGTCCGGCTCTTTCGCTCTTGTGGTCTCCGCGGCGTAGCGTGTGCCGTCGGGGCTGAAGGCGATTTTGCTCAATCTGTGGCGAGGGAAGTCTCTTGCCGCGACCAGCTTCAAGGATTGGCGGTCGAAAATGTGTGAGCCGATGTGAAAATACTTGCCGCCCCGAACTAATCCGAAGTCCCCATTGGGTTGGCGCTCGATCCCGGCCTCGTCCGATTTCTGCGATGTCAGCGTGACTGTGTCGATCCATTCACTCTTAAGAGGACCCCAGGTGCCCTTGCCCGCACCCTCGATGAAAAACACGTGCTTTCCATCCTCCGTCACCTCGCCCCAGGTCACGTGCGCCTTCGGCGAGTCGACCGGGATTGGCCCGTCCTCGAGGATCTGGCCGGTTCGATAGTTGAAACGCCACCAGTGGTCCCGCGAACCCATGTGATCGACGGAGAAACCAGTACACAACGCCTCTTGATCGTTGAGCCAATGCATGCATCGGACGAAGGCAGTCCTGTCCTCCGGATTTCGGCCGGCATCCCACGTCAAGGGCAACGCCACCTCGCACACCGTTTTGCCGGTTTCGACGTCGACAACCTGGATGGGCTTCCGCGGGTCGCTGGTGAGCGGACAGAGAACATACCGCCCATCCGTAGGGCGAACGCTAGCCGCTCGCCGGGCAGTGGGCAAGAACGTCCTCCGGTGCATCTTCAGCGTCGCGGCATCCCAGGTACACACGGTGCCATCCTCGCCAATGCTCCGAAGCGTTTTGCCATCGGGCAGAAATCGCAGGTCAATGGCGTAATGCCCGTGCCCGTCAAAAGGCGTGATCTCTTCGCTCGTTTCCACGCGGAACAACCGCGGCGTCGGTCGCATGCCCTGACAGGCTGCCAGGAGCTTCCCATCCGGCGAATACGCAAGCCGTGAAATGCGCTCCGACCGACTTACACGGCATGGGAACAGGAACTCCTTGATCACGTTCAAATCAGGTACGGAATAGATTCCTAATCGCACGTCGCCGGACCCGATCGCAACTTGCCGACCGTCGGGAGCAATCGCCAGGGTGAGCGAATTGGACACAGCGCTGGGAATCTGAACCTCAGCCAGAGCCCGGCCCCTTCCGGTTGTTGGCAGCACCTGGAGTTTAATGTGCGCATCCGAGTGCCTGGCGCTGGCCGTCACGCGGTGCCGTCCATCGGGCGTTTGCTCCGACGTTTCCTGGTAATGCCTTGAGTCGATCTCTCTAGGCAGCGCTGGGGGTTGCGCGACCACCGCGCCAGTGCGCCATTCGAAGCGGTGGTCGGTAAGATCGGCGCCATGCCTCGCAGTCGCGGTAATGAACTTGTCGTCGGGCGAAAAACTGAGCTGGCTGATCTGCCCTTCCAGGTCGATCGTTTGCGCGTTCGTCCAATCGCTGGTGCTCCAAACGCGGACACCGCCCCATTCGCCGCCGGTCGCCAGGAACTTGCCATCCGCAGAAAAGGCGGCAGACATGGCGCCTTGCGAATGATACAAGCGCGCTTGAGAGCGGACCGTATGAGCCGGCGGCATCTGTGCCAGCGCGGCCAACTCGAGATTGTCCTCCACATGGGCCACATCGAGCGCCAGTTGCAACTCAGCCTTCCAATGCCCCTGCGTTGCTTCGCGCAGCTTGATCAGCCGCGTACCGTAGCGCTGACCAAGAGCCTGCTCGTCGATCGCCATTGCCAGCCACGCGAGCGCGTGGTTCACCGAATCGGTGTCCGCCTCATTTCGATCTCCGCCGCGCAAAGGATACTTCGGAATGGGAGGTCTCGATTGCACGTAGTCCAACTCTTTTTCCAGCAGCCGGCATAGAGGCCCTTCCGGTGAGCCGCCTCCCAGCCGCCCGAGCAATCGAATCAGGTTGCGCAGCTTGCGAAACTCCCCCCACCGCGGCTCCTGAGGAAAGAATTCGATGGTCTTCGCTTCCACGAAATATAATTCCCTTTCCAGCAGGCTGGCCGCAAACCCTCCCAGTGCGTCCAACCCCAGCCGCCCCAGCAGCCGAATGAAGCTCTGCAGTTTGTGCAACGCATCCGGCCCGGGCTCGGCCCGACGAAACATTTCTCGCTCAATGGCCGCCGCAAGTTTCTCGGGAGCTTCCTCTCGCTGGCGGGTGATCGCTTGAACGGCTAGCTTCACAGCGCCCATTCTCGCTGAGCCGAGCAGTTCGATCGCCTCATCCACGCTGCCGCGAAACACCACTTCTCGGCCGCGGAACTTCTTTCCTTCCGCGGTCGTATTGACGATTGGGTAGAGATCACGGCGTTTCAGCGCGGCCGCCACGTCAGCCTCGCAAGCCGCCGGCAGACGTGTATCAAGGCGATAAACCTTGCTGCCCTGAACATCGCGGTCGTTACGAACGAAGTACAACATCGGCTCCGGGCGAAGCTTGACGATCTTGCCCGAGCCCGAGCCATGATCGTAGATCACCACCGTGGTCTTCTCGCCCGCACTGGGTTCAAAGCCGTGCAGCAGGCGGATGACCTCGACAAGATGCCGGTGATCGTCGACGGTCTCGATGGCGGTTTCCTTGCCGACGAAAATGGAATCGGCCGCCAACGTGTGATAATCCAGCCGTGCCGCCGCTAGCGCCAACTGAGCTTTCTCTTCCTTGACATCGAGCTGGTACTTTAAGTCGTAATCGGTCGGACCTCCATAGGCCTGTGGGCACAGAGCAAAGATCCTCCGCACGGGTCCCTGACTCCAGCCGCGATCATGAAGGCGCAGCGTTTTGTCCGGCGTGCTGCCGTACAAGACCTTCTCCACCAGCAGCTCATAGACGACCCCTCGCGATTCGTTCTTTTCCGGACGACTCGCCGTCCCCAGCACAACAAGCTGGATGGGACCAACAGCGTCTTCAAGAGTGTTTGGGTCGCTCTGAAACTGATCGAGCTCGATGGCTGGGCAAGTCACGCGGACTTTGTCCGCCTGTTGGCCAAGGCACCGTGGGAGCGTTGGCCCAGCAAGACTAATCAGAAGCAGGGCGCCCGCGAGGATGGCCGAATAGCGCGTCAGCATGACAACATTCTCACCACGCATAAACAGATGACACAGCCAGTCTTGCCGCTTTCACGATAAGCCTGGCAGCGGACGCTGTCCAGGCAGGACGGACGGGGTCGAGAGAAGGGCAAGCCTCTGTGCCGGGAAGAGGAGGGCGAGACGTCGAGAGATCAAACAACACTCACCGGAGATTTCACGGGTGGCAGGTTTGCACTGGTGAGCGATGCCGATGCCGATGGCATGGCCCACCCTCGCGCGCCCCTATGTGGGGAGACTAAGGCGGACAGCCCCCGGGACAATGACCCCGATGACCCCGCCGAGCTGCTGGGCCTGTAATTGTCAGACCACGAATCTCGAATCTTCTTGATCCGCTCGCCGACGAACGCCCCAGGAGGCAGGAGCCGCGAAGCATGTGCCGAAGAGAATACGGCCCAGCCCCGGCACCGCCAGCGACGACGACTTCAAGCCCTCCAGCGGCAACATCTTCTTTGTGGTCTTTGTGTCCTTAGTGGCAGCCCTTTGTAGTAGCTAATAGCAGTGATTGCGGTGCTGTTGGTTCTTGTCGATTCGAGTGAGCGTGTCATTAATTGCTTCAGGGATCTGATCAGAAGCAGGAGGTGACACGATGGTTCTTCGCGATGTTGTGGAGAGGTTGGAGAGCAAGGCGCCTTTTTCAGTGATGATGCGAGCGTTGTTGGAGAATGTGCTGTCCAAGGAACGCATGGATGCCATCTTTGTGGCACACGCGCGGCGGCAGCGGCAGGGGGAATTGTTGTTCTCTACGCTGGCAGACATCATGGGTTCTGTCGCTTGCAAGATCCATGCTTCCCCACACGCGGCCTATCAAGCCCGTGCCGAGCAGGTCGGGGTGACCGTCAAGGTCATGTATGACAAGCTGCAAGGGGTCGAGCCGGAGGTGTCGCGAGCGATGGTCCGTGAAACGGCCGGTTCGATGGCGGCGATCATCCAGAAGATGAACGTCACGAACACGACCGTGCTTCCGCGTTATCGCAGGAAGATTTTGGACGGCAACCACCTGCGGCGCACCCAACGGCGCATCACGGAGTTGCGAGGAATCAACGTGGCTCCCCTGCCGGGACAGGCACTGGTGGTGTTGGACCCGCAATTGCGATTGGCCATTGACGTGTTTCCGTGCGAAGACGGCCATGCCCAGGAACGCAGTCTGCTGTCGCAGGTGTTGCCGACCGTCGAGCCGCTCGACCTGTGGATTGCCGATCGAAACTTCTGCACGATTGGCTTCTTGCTGGGCATCGCCGACCGCCGAGCGTACTTTGTGATCCGCCAGCATGGCAACTTGCCTTACACCTTGTCGGGAAAGCGCAAACGCATCGGGGAAACCGAAACCGGCGTGGTCTATGAGCAATCCCTGAGTATTTGCGATGCGTCGGGCAAGTCTCTGAAGCTCCGTCGCATCACGGTTGTCTTGCACAAGGCGACCCGTGACGGCGATCGGGAAATCCACATTCTCACGAACCTGCCGCAGCGCGTGACCGCTGTCTGCGTGGCGGAGATTTATCGAGGCCGTTGGACCATTGAAACGGCGTTTCAGGAACTGGCCCAGAACCTGCACGGCGAAGTCGTGACCTTGGGCTACCCCAAGGCCGCCTTGTTCGCGTTTTGCATGGCCCTGCTCTCGTACAATATCTGGAGCGTCATGCGAGCGGCCCTGGGCGCTGCACACGGCGTCGAGAAGATCCAGGAAGAGTTTTCGGTCTATTATCTGGCGGATGAAGTGGACCATACGTATCGAGCGACGGACCTGATCCCCGGCAGCTATTGGAGCAAGCGATACGCCCATCTTTCGCCCACACAAATGGCCCGCGAACTGATTCGCATCGCTCGCACGGTTCATCTGCCGCGTTATCGCAAACATAAGCGAGGCCCGAAGAAACCAAAAGTCAAAATGAAACCCTCGCGACGCAACCATGTATCCACCGCACGCATTCTCGCCGAATCACGAGCCGTACCAGCATGAAGTTTGCTACTACAAAGGGCTGGTCCTTAGTGGTCAATCGAACGCACGAACCACGAAGGACACCAAGAGCACAAAGGGAAACACAAGTTCGATCAATGCCCAGCCTCGTGGAAGCAACGTAATCGCTGCTATTTGGGGTTCGGATCGGACATAAAAACCCGAACGCTAAGCGAGGCAGAAGCTCGTTCGACCAACTATCATGGAACGTCCTCCCCCCGGCACCCTCGCTGACGCGTTCGGGTTTCCATGACTACGCACCCTTATATTTAGCGTTGACGAAGCTCCAGCCGCCAATCTGCTTCACCCACGAGCAAGCTCGTGGGGGTCGGGAAGCCTTGAACCTGGGCGAGTAGCCGTTCAATCTACTTCACCATCGGACACAAGCCCGATGGGGTTGTCCTGCAAATAGCGCCGCCGACAGGCCACGGATCGGCTGACTGGACGCGCGGCGGCGGACGGCGCACAATGGCTGCCGGCACGACGAATCGATTCCCCACGCTCTCTCAAGGATCAAGGACAATCACCATGCCAGCTCATCGCCCGACGCGACGCGATTTCTTGAAGACCGCCGGCGCGGCCGCCGCCGTGCCTTACTTCGCCTGGAATATACCGGCGTTTGCCAATCAGGCTAAGAACGATCGGCCGGTCATCGGCTGCATCGGATTGGGCAGCATGGGCACGGGGGACGCCAAGAACCATGCCGGCTTTGGCGATATCGTGGCCGTGTGCGATGTCGATTCCGGCCGTGCGGAAAAGGCCAAGTACGACAAAGACATCGGCAAAGATAAAGCCGACACGTACACCGATTACCGCAAGGTTCTGGAGCGCAAAGATATCGACGTGGTGAGCGTGGTCACGCCCGATCATTGGCACGTGAAGATTGCCATCGAGGCCCTGCAGGCGGGCAAGCATGTGTTCTGCCAGAAGCCGCTCACGCTCACGCTGGAAGAGAATCAGCTCGTACGCAGTGCCTGCCAGAAGCATAACAGCAAGGTGTTCTTCATCGGCACGCAACAACGCAGCGATAAGGACCGTTTCCTGCGGGCCGTGAACATCGTGCAGAAAGGACTGCTGGGAGACATCAAGAAGATTACGGTCGGCATCGATGGCGGCCCTCAAGGCGGGCCGTTCCCCAAGAGCGAGCCGCCCAAGGAGCTCGATTGGGATCTGTGGCTGGGCCAGGCGCCCAAGGTCGATTACCGCAGCAAGCGCTGCCATTACGAGTTCCGCTGGTGGTACGAATACTCGGGGGGCAAGTTCACTGATTGGGGCGCCCATCATGTCGATATCGCCACGTGGGCCATCGGCCAGGATGGCGCGGGGCAGGGTCCGATCGAGTTCGATGGCGCCGACGCAAAACATCCGGTCGAGTTCAAGGACGGTTATCCCACCGTCGATCACAGCTACAACACCTCGCACGATTACGCGGTGAAATGCACGTTCGCCAACGGCATTGAAATGACCGTCACCAGCCGCGGCGACAACGGCGTGTTGTTCGAGGGAACCAAGGGCCGTTTGTTTGTGAATCGCGGCAAGATTACCGGGGCGCCCATCGAAGAGAAATGGGACGAGGGAAAGTTCACGAATGAAGACCTCGCGCGGCTCTACAAGGGAAAACCATTCGAGGGGCACAAGCAGAACTTCTATCGCGTGATTCGCGAAGGGGGCTTGCCCGTCTCGGATGTTTACACGCACGTGCAGATGATGAACACGTGCCACTTGTGCGCCATCGCTGCCCGCCTGGGCCGCAGCATCAAGTGGGATCCCAAGACCGAGAAGATTATGGGCGACGAGCAGGCCGCCGCGTTCTTTGCCCGCAAGCAACGCGCGGGCTACGAGATCCCGCGCCTGGCGTAATGTAGACGTGTCTCTCCGAGACACGCCGCCGGTCTCGGAGAGAGCGGCCTCCATTGGCATGACCCAGCGGTGCGGTTACTCCAGAAACACCGTCTCGCGGTGGCCGGAAGAAAACGCGATCAGGCAGGTCAGAACCTCGTCGCCGGTGTTCTCCAGGTTGTGCCGCACTCCGCGCGGGATGCGAAGCGTATCTCCGGCGCGCAGCTCGATCGTAGAATCGTCGTAGCTATGCCGGCCGGTGCCCGAGAGCAGGTACAGGATCTCTTCGCAATTGGGATGGTAATGCACGGGGTTACGCGCTCCCGGCAGGATGTGGCAGAGGCCCAGTGTCTGCTCGGAATCGGCAGATAAGCGCGCGTTGCACAACCAGCGCAGCGTGCCCCACTCGAACAACTCTTCCGCAACCTGGCTTTGGTGGATAACCGTGGGCAGCGTGGACATGACGAGCACTCGCGTTGAGACATCCAGGGCGAAGCGTCCCATTACACCCGGTCGCAGGACCTTCGTCGAGATGACAGCCCGCGGGGTAGTGGAGTCATTTGCCGAAGTGTCTAGGGAAAATGAGTATCAGGGGTCATGCCTGCGGAGGTCGGTTTCGGCGTTTCCAAAGAACGATACCGACGATAATCACGGCGACGATGGGCGGACCAAATATGACCGCAGAAATGATCGCAATGATAAGTGCCTCCATCGGTCCTATGCCAAAGAAGGAGAATGC
>JBGTDH010000919.1:0-2604 GCA_041748435.1 Pirellulales bacterium | reverse complement strand
CCTGATCGAACACCACATGCTCGACGCCCGCGGCGCGAAGCGATTGGAGCACAACCTCCCCGGTGGGCAGCTTCAGCAGCGCGGGATCGATGACCAGCAGCGTCCGCCGCAAGCCCATGTCGACCAGGTCCAGGCCCACTTCCCGCGTGGTCTGCGGGCCAAAGCGGAGATTGGAAGCCGAAACCTGAAAGGCGGTGTCGCATTGAATCACGGTTTCATCCTCCCAAGGCAGCCGGCACGGGATCCTGCGGGTTCTCATCGGCGAGAACCAGTTTCAGGGCTGCGGACCAGTCGCCGCGGAGCAGATTGCAGACGGCCAGACGTCGACAGTTGGAATCGCTTGGCCGCCACCGCCAGGCGATGTGGGCCAACTCCAGGGCGCAGGAGAACTCGTTCCGGGCGAGTGCGAACAAGCAGTCCTGTTCGAGTTGATCGATCGACCGGTGCACGAACTCCAGCAGCGCGAGATCGCATTTACAGCGACGGCACTGGGCGGACCACGCCTGCTCTGCCTGGCACACGGGACAGCGCATGGTGGCGGCGTCAGTCGGATCGTTCATGCCGTGGCGTCGTGCAGGTAAAAGAGCAGGTCCTCCAACTCGGCGAGTTCGCCCGCGAGGGCGTCGCGGTTCTTTTCCTGGACTGCTTGCTGGACGCGGGCCATGTGACGCGTTAGATCCGCCACGTCTTCGGTCGTGGCAGAGGTCGCGAGCTCCTCGGCCGTGTGAGACATGACGGAGGCCTCGGCCAGGAGCTCTTTCCAATCCGACGAGACTTCCTCCTCCGGCTTTTCCGGCGTCAGGCTGGCCAGGCCGCTCGAATCGAACGCGGCGTTCAGTCTGCTTTGCGCGACGCCGCGGCCGCGCTGCCGGAATCGCTCCATGGCGCTGTCGATGGTCAGCCGGTGGGAGTTGCCGGAGTTGCGCTCTGTAGCCGTAACTTTGAGCATGCCGTTGGCGTCCAGATCGAAGCGCACCACGATCTGGTTTCCCGCTTCGACCTCGGCCAGCCCGTTGAGAAGGAATTCCCCCACTTGCTGATTGTGCCGCGTATCGCGATCTTCGCCTTGGAAGACGCGAATCCGCGCCGCATCCTGTCCATCGTACGAGGTGAAGAAGATTTCGGAGCGAGCCGCCGGCAGGGCCGTGTTGCGCTCGATCACCGGGGCGAAGACGTGTTCCGACGTGAGGCCCTGCAGCTCGCCCAGAGCCTCAATGCCCAACGTGTGCGGCGTGATATCGACAAGCACGGGGCCGACATCCAACCCGGTGATGAGCGCGGCTTGCACGGCGGCCCCCAGGGCTACGCACAGGTCCGGCTCCACCTCTCCGTGGAGCGGCCGGTTGAGCAACTCCGTGAGCAGGCGATGCACCAGGGGCGTGCGGGTCATGCCGCCCACCAGCACCACTTTATCGATCTGCTGCGGCGTAAGCCTGGCATCGGACAGTGCTTCGTCCACGCTCTGGAGCGTTCGCTCCACGAGCGGCCGCACGAGTTGCTCGTATTCGTGCCGGTCAACTTCCGCATCCAAGTGCAGGGGCAGGCCATCTTTCTCCGCAACAAAGCTTTCCGCCAGATGCGTCACCGATTCCGTGGAGAGGGCTTTCTTGGCCTCCTCCACCGCGCCCAGCAGCCGCGCGCACGCCACGGGGTGCCGCCGCAGATCCAAGCCATGTTCCTTCGCGAACCGCTCGGAGACATGATTGAACAGCAACTCGTCGAAGTCGTCGCCTCCCAGCCGTGTGTCGCCGCGGCTGGCCAGCACCTCCACGACGCCCGACTCGATCTGCACGATGGAGACATCGAACGTGCCACCCCCTAAATCGTAAACAAGCAGCCGCTCCAGGTGATCGGTGTGCGGCTCGTACGTGAGCGAGGCGGCCGTCGGCTCGTTGATGATGCGCACGACTTCCAGACCGGCCAGCTCGCCCGCTTCCCGCGTGGCCTGCCGTTGCCCCTCATTGAACCAGGCCGGCACGGTAATCACGGCCTTCTGCACCGGCTGGCCCAACGCCTGCTCCGCGCGGGCCTTCAGCGTCCGCAGGATAATGGCCGAGATCTCCTGCGGCGTGTACTGCTGATCGCCCAAGCGCACCGTCGTCTCTTGGCCCATCAAGCGTTTGACGGACCGCACGGTGCTCTCCGGAGAGAGCAGCCACTGGTTGCGGGCCGGTTTGCCGACCAGCAACTTCCCGTCGCGGTCCACGCCCACCACCGAGGGCAGAATTAAGTCGCCCGGCGAGCCCAAGACGACGGGCGTGCCGTCCTGAATCACGGCGATTTCGCTGTTGGTTGTGCCCAGATCGATGCCCACAATCAAACTCATGTGCGTCTCCTTACGACGAGGATGTTCCACCCGCCACGCTCACTTCGGCAAAGCGCAAGACCCGGCCTTGCCAGGTATAACCGCCGCGAATCTCCGCCAGGACCGTGCCCGGCAACTCGGTCGCATCCGGCACAATCTGGATGGCCGTCATGGTGTGCGGGTCCAGCGGCTCGCCCAGGCAATCGATGCGCTCCAGCCCGCCGCGCAGCATTTGTCGCTGCAATCGGGATCGCAGCAGGCGATAGCCGTCCGCCCACGATTGCAGCCACGGCGCGAGC
>JBGTDH010000918.1:0-3174 GCA_041748435.1 Pirellulales bacterium | reverse complement strand
CAAGACGGAACAATCGTATGCTTCGCCCACCCCGGCCGTGCGGGGCGATGTGCTCTACGCGTACGCCGCCAATCCGGGGCAGTTGATCGCCGTGCGGGCGGGGGGACGCGGCGACGTGACCGAGTCGCACGTGTTGTGGCGAGCGCGCGGCGCCGGTTCGGGCATCACGTCGCCCCTGGTGCAGGCAGGCCATGTGTACAGCGTCGATGAGCGGGGCATCGCCAGTTGCGTGCACGCAGACGATGGCCGCGTGGTCTACACGCAGCGTCTGGGCGACACGGGGCGCGTGTACGCTTCGCCGATCGTCGCCGGCGACAAGCTGTACGCCGTGACACGCGAGCAGGGCATCTTCGTACTGGCCGCCGGTCCGGCCTTTCGGCAATTGGAGCACAATCGCTTCGCGAGCGATTCGAGCGTGTTCAATGCCACGCCGGCCGTGAGCCAGGGGCAACTCTTTGTGCGCTCGGATCGATATTTGTATTGCCTGGGCGAATAGTTGGTAGCACCGCCTTCAGGCGGCCTTCCGGACGCTAGCGACTCTGCAATTCCGGATGTAGGGCTTATATCGCCCGCTCTGCCGGCGGCCGCCTGAAGGCGGTGCTACAAACATGCGTTGTGGCCTAGAGTTTCTAGGAACACCATTCTTCAGCCTGAGGCAAGTCAATGTCGAAGCACGATCTTTGCAATTTGGCTGTGCAGAATCTGCGTCGCAGCGGCGGCGATCCCCCGTGCGAGGCCGAAGTGGGCCGCGCCGTGCTGGCAGCACTGGTGGATGCTGGCATCGATCTGCGGAGCGGTCCCACGTTGGAAGAGATGAAAGCTTTGTTGGCCGAGGTAGTGCGCGTAGCGCGCCGCGAGGCGCTGCTGGAGCCGAGCGCGGCTTGAGGCGTCGTGATTTTGAGGTCGCAAGACGCTCCGCGTGCCGATGATGGTTACAGCGCATTGGCGCGAGCGAACAGCAGCACGCTACTGGCACGCGAATGTCCCATTCCTCCTCGACCACCGGTCAGCCGCTTCCCAGCTACACCAAGAGCCTGTTGAGCATCGAAGTCCCGGTCACCGTCACGCTGGCAGCCCAAAAGCTGTCGCTGGGGCGGATCGTGGAACTAGGGCCCGGCTCGCTGTTGCAGTTCGAGAAGTCTTGCGAGGAGCTGCTCGAACTGGAAGTGAACGGCCAGCGCGTGGCCTTGGGCGAAGCCGTCAAAGTCGGAGACAAGTTCGGGCTGCGGGTCTCCTCGATCATTCTGCCCGCAGATCGCTTTATTCCGATCGGCGCGAGATCGTAGCGGAACTCGCCGGCTTGCTAGGGGCTAGGGGCTAGGGACTGGGGACTGGGGACTGGGGACTGGGGACTGGGGACTGGGGACTGGGGACTGATCGTGCCGAGCTCCAGCCTCTAATCCCTAGCCCCTAATCCCTAGCCCCTAGCCTCCAGCCTCTCAACAGCCGGACGGCTGCGAGCGGTGGAAATGCACGTGCCGCCAGTTGCCATCGATCTTCTGCCAGACGCGGGTTTCCTCCACCGCAGCCACCGTGGGGCGACCCTCGGCATCGACCCGCTGGTTAAGCCGGATGTAGCTCACTACGGCCGCCTCTCCCATCACGCGCACGTGCGGTTGAGACATCGTGGTGCAGTTCGGCTGGCGCGCGCCTCCCAACTCGAAATAGAAGCGATGAAACTCCAGCCCCTCCACCAGATTGCCGCGGGCTTCCGGCTCGAAACATGTGAGCGACGGGTGGCACAGTTCCGCATAGGCCTGCCAATCGGCCGCCACGATGGAATCGAGCAGCCGTTGACTGAGAGTTAACAGGGTGCGGGTGTCTTCGGACGAGGTCGCCATGCTTTGCTCTCCGACGAAGGAGGAAATCGTGAATGGCATCGTACAACCTCATCGTGGCCGGCTCAACCATCGCGTAATCATCGCTGCAAGCGGTAGACGGCTGCGGCGGGCGAAGATAGTCTGAGGCATGTTTTTGCCTCCGCCGACGGGCAACGCGTCATGTTCGATCCCTATCAGCAGTGGCTGAACCTACCCGCCGAGCGGCAGCCGCCGACGCACTACGAACTGTTGGGGTTGCCGCCGTTTGAGTCGGACGCGGCACGCATCCACAAGGCAGTCATGGAGCGGATGGCCGCGGTGAGGCGGTATCAATTGGGTGAGCACGCAGACACAGTCACACGACTGTTGGGAGAGCTGTCGGCGGCGTTCAACTGCCTGAGCGACAGCACGCGGCGGGCTGAATACGATGAACGGCTGCGCACCACGGCGCCGACCGTGAAGTTGCCGATCGCCCAGCGCACCACGGTTTCGATGGCGGCGGTTTCGCCCAGCAGCGTCGAGCCCGCTCGCGCGATGGGTATCGACTCTGGCTGGCAAGCGGCGCAGCGATCGCGTTGCTGGCGTTGGTAGCCGTGTGGCTCGAAAGTTTGACGCCTGCTCCCCCCACGTTGGAGCAAACATCGATCGTCACGGGACGCCTGCCTGCAGCGACGCCGACAGAACCTGCGCGGGACTCGCACCTCAAGTACTTCGGCTACAGCACCGCGGGCCCGCCCAAGGTGATCGACAACATCGCGCCTTACACCAACGTGGTGCTGGTGCGAGATTGGGTCGAGCGCGGCAACGAGGTCATTCCGGCCGCCGCCGACGCGGGCTTGCCCGTGGTGTTGTGCCTGCTGGGCAAGGAGATGACCAAGGCGGCGGCCGTGCTGGATCGCACTCTGAGCCGGCGCTCCAACGTGATCGCCGTTTGCTGGTTGCGGCCCTACTTCTTCGACTTCAAGCCCGTGGACGTGACGAACGTGGGGCAGCGCTTAAAGCGCGAACATCCGGGGGTTCAAATCTGGCTGGGCCTGAACGATACGCCTGGAGGACCCGCGCAGGATTATCCCCTACCGGACATCGTCGACGTCTTGCTGTTGGTGGACGTGGCCGACGATACCCCGGAGAAAGTGCAAGCCAAGGGAGATGCCGTGCTGCCCGGCCGGATCGAGAAGGCCAAGGGCCGGCCCATTGTCTGGTGCTGGTCGTCGATCTCTCGTAATCCGAGGGGTCTGGTGCCGGTCACGGCCAAGGGCACCTTTCGAGCGTGCTTCAACCTCGCCCGCCAGTACCAATTGGCGGGTCTGTTGTTCGAACGCTACGGCGACCCGCGCGGTCAGGAGAAGATTCC
>JBGTDH010000917.1:0-4310 GCA_041748435.1 Pirellulales bacterium | reverse complement strand
CTGATCCAGCGCCGCGGCGATTCCGACGTGGTGTTGGACACGAAGTACGTGCTGGGCACGCGCTTCGATCTGAAGATCGAGGCCGCCGCCGGCCACATCAAGGCCTGGCACAACCAGCAGCCCGTCATGGACTGGAAGATTGCCCGCTCGGGCTGTTACTTCAAAGCCGGCTGCTACACGCAATCTAATCCAGACAAAGGGGACGCCGCCGACTCGTACGGCGAAGTCCTGCTGCATCAACTCAACGTAACCCATCGGCCATGATATTTGCTGACCGGCGACAAGATTCGCACCCGGCGGGCGAAGTCTACTTATTGACCTTTCGCATGCGGGCCGAGGATTTCCGATCGTGATTAATGCCGCTTACGCAGGACCGATCCCGCAGAGGAACACCTTGGGGATCGTGGGGTTTGTTTTTTCGTTGCTGGGCCTGGCAACGTGCGGCCTCATTGCGCCGGTCGGATTGCTCCTCTCGCTCCTGGCGTTGTTCTCGCGGCCGCGGTCGTTCGCAACGGCCGGCGTGGTGATCGGCGGATTCGGCACGCTATGGTTGGGCCTGCTGGGCGCCGGCATGCTGGCCAGCTTCACATCGCTGCAGCCCGTGGTGAAGCAGATGAGCCGGGATTTCCAGCAACTGCAAGTCACGCTCTCTGCTGCAACCGCGGCATCGCACGAAATCACGCGCGCCCGCGAGCGCGACGGCGGTTGGCCCGATCAGGCGGCCGGTCAGGAGTTAGTGGGCCGGCACATCGACGCCTTCGGCACACCGCTGCGTTACACCCGCGTAGGCGAGTTAGTGCTGATCGTGAGCGCCGGCGCCGATCGCGAGTTCGCCACGCCCGACGATGTCTCGATCGACCCCGCCACGATGAAATCCAACCTTCCCGAAGACGAGACGGAGAGCCTGCTCGACGATTGAGTTGCTGGCAACTTGCGTCGGAAAACCGCCGGCCAGCGCGAACCAGGCGAGGGGGTCGCTGGCCGGCGGTCCAATTCTCCAACGGAAGCGTCAGGCGCGGCTGTCGTTGGCCGGGGCCTTGGGCTCTTTCGGCAGAGCGCGTTGCAGCTCTTCCATTTGATTCCGCAATTTCTCGAGCTGCTCCATCATCTGTTGCATCTGCTTCTCCGTCCCTTCGATGCGACGCTCGTTGGGATTCGAAGGCTTAAGCGGGGCGGCTGGCACAACGCCCGGCAGCGGCGGCATCACCGGAGTTGCCGGAATGCCGGGCAAGGCCAACACACCGCGCCCCAGCATCCGCTCTACGTGCGGCCGCACGTCCTCGGGAAGTTTGTCGAGCTCCTTCTCAGTCACGTCCCACGATTCTTCACCGCGCTTGACCGTGATCTTGGCCGGATCGCCGCCGGAACGCGTGATGCCCACGCTGAGACCCTTAGGCAAACCCTTGTCTCCGCCGGGCAGCACAGCGCCGGGGCCGAACACGCGAATGCGTGGCGGTTGTTCGCCGCGCTGCAGTTGCTCAATCCAGCCGCGGAGCTCTTCCGTCCGGCCTTCACCGCCGCGAAACTTCCGCAGCACGTCCTGCGTCTCGGGCCGTTTGGCCGGCGTTACCTTCACGGTCATGGCCTTGCCGCCGCGAATGATGTCGAGGGACAATTCGTTTTCCTTAGCCTCATCCACCTGCTTCATCAGTTCGCTTACCGATTTAATCATCTGACCGCCAGCCTTGACGATCACATCGTGCTGCTTGAGCTCCGCCTTGGCGGCGGGACTGTCCGGCACGACCTGTTCGATCATCAGTCCTTCGCCCTCCCTCAATCCCAGGTGCGAACGCAGCGGACCATCAAGGGTGAAACACTCCAACCCAAGCCAGTGGCTGCTCGATCGAACTTCTGCCATGCGACGCACTACCATAGGACGGGCATCGCCCTCGCGGGCCTCCACCTCTACCTCAACCTGCTTGGGCTGCCCCTGTTGTCCCTGCTGCAAGATGACGATGCGTCGCACTTCGGCCGGCGCCGCAGGTTCGGCTCGCACGGGGCTCGTGAGTACGCTCGCGCAGCCGGCAGCAGCGGCCAGGCGAACCATCCAGGTGTTGTTCAACATTCGTAAGCCTTTCCTGAAAGGGTGATTCCCCCGCTTATTGAAACTGCCTCTGCCCGACGTTCCGCACGTCTACTTCGTCCACCGGCACCAGCACGTGGCCGCCGTCTCCCAGATCGAAGGGATAATATTGCCGCCGATGCTGGAATTCATGTCCGGACCGTTCCAGATACCGCAACAGTTGGGACGGAATGCCCACGGGCTGATTGCGGACCCAGTCTTCATCGATGCCGGGGCCGCGCACCACGGGCAACTCCAGCGGCTCCGATACGCCGTCGCTGTTGCGATCCAAGGCCACGGTCATGGTGCCCCATTGCGTCTTGTCGGAGGCCAAGCCCAATGCGGGCGATCTGTGCGGCGATTCGGCCGGACGCTCGGGCTTGATTTGCGCGATTGGCGCCTGGTCGGCCCGCTCTGATTGTCCGCGCCAAGCCAGGCCCATTGCGAAGGCCAGCAGAAAACTGGCCGCGGCGGCGAGCACTGTACCCCAGGAAGCCGTGTCCCAGGAGAACGCGCGCGGCGGGGCATTCAAGGGCGCTGGCCGGGGCGTCCTATCTTTGGCCGGCGCAGCGGCAATCGCTCCCAGAGATATCTTCCAGGCTTGCGCCTCCAGAAACGCCAATGCACAGCGGCGCCAGCCGTCCGGCTGAGTCTCCAGTTCCAGCAACAACTGCCGCCGTTCGGCCGAGGTTAATTCGCCATCGACCAGCTTGTCCAGCCACCGTTGCTCTTCTTCCGAGAACTGATTCATTTCGTGTGTCATTTCAGGCCACCTCAATCACGTTCAACGCCATGAGCTCACTTCGCAGCCGCTGACGGGCACGATGCAGCCGCGCCTCGACCGCCGCATGGCTGATGCCCAGGTGCTCTGCCAACTGGTGATAACTCCAATCTTCGGTGTATTTCAGCATCAGCAACTCTGCGTCCCGTGGGGCCAAGTGCGTCAGCGCCTGGCGGATGAGCTGACGCTGCTCGGCGGCCAACAACCACGACAGCGGATCCTCCGAACGGCCGTCCCCTTCGCCGGGCCGCACTTTCTCCACGTAGCGATCGGCCAGCTTTTTCTGCCGGCCCCGCTTGCGGCGATATAAGAGCGATTGCGTCACCGCCAGACGATACAACCACGGCGCCACCTTGGTCGCGTCCTGCAAGGGCGCTCGCTGCGCGACCGCCGCCAGCGAGACCTCTTGCATCACTTCATCCACCGCTTGCGGCTCTCCCAAGCGTGAAAGCACTACGGTGCGCAACCACCGCTCGTGCGTCGCCAGTGCCGCCGACCAGTCAATGGCCGCGGTCCCTCTCCGTAACGCGTCCGGAGCGTGGGCTGCGTCGTGAGTCATCATCCAATCCATTAGTTGCCGCGGGACGGTCGATCTTGCAGCACCGCGACCGGGGCCCATACTTGACCGCGCAAGTGATTAACGCACAATTGGTTGCGATTTCAGAATCACCGCGGATAACGCGGATGCCAGCGGATTACGCGGATCAAGGGTGGCATTGCATTGGTCCTGATCCGCGTCATCCGCCCCTATCCGCGTCATCCGCGGTTCTCCGATTCGCCAAAGAAAGGCCGCCGATCGACCGCTACCAAGCCTTACGTTTCCCGAGAGTCCAAAGTCTATGCCCCGTTTAAAGAAGTATTGGCTGATGAAGAGCGAGCCGGAGTCGTTCTCCATACAAGACCTGGCGGCCTGCCCCAAGCAGACCACCTGCTGGGACGGCGTGCGAAACTATCAGGCCCGCAACTTCATGCGCGAGATGCAGCCTGGCGACGGTGTGTTGTTCTACCACTCCAGTGCCGATCCGCCCGCCGTTGTGGGCACGGCCGAGGTGGCGAGCACGGCCTACGCCGATTCCACGGCCTGCGACCCGCAGGATCATCACTACGATCCCAAAGCCTCGGCGGAGAATCCAATCTGGGAGATGGTCGACATCAAGCTCGTCGAAATCTTCCCGCAGCCGTTGCCGCTTCCGATGCTGCGCGGCATCGCGGCCCTCAAAGACATGGAGCTGTTGCGCAAAGGCTCCCGGCTTTCCGTGCAGCTCGTCCGTAAGCCGGAATACGACGCCCTTCTGAAGCTGGCCCACGCCGGCAGAAAACGAAAGTAGCCTGCCGTGGCTGGGAGCAATCCGCTGGCGTGGATCGAGACCGAGTTGGCCGCCTGGGACGAGCGCGACCTGCGTCGCCGGCTGGTCGCGCGCAGCGGACCGCAAGCGGCGATGTTAAAGGTTGGCGGTCGCGAGCTCG
>JBGTDH010000916.1:0-2333 GCA_041748435.1 Pirellulales bacterium | reverse complement strand
GGCGGCCGCGACCCCGTTGAAGCAAGTCGCCACGAAGCATTACCCTGACAGGCAATCGGCTCGCCTGATTCACCGGGCTACTTGAAGACAGGATTAGAGCTTCGGCTCGAAGACTCGCGAAGCTCTAATCCTTAATGACTTTCTGGACCACTTGTGCGCGGTCCCGATATTCCCTCGAACACTTCGACCAAACCGTCGCTCGGTGCATTGCAAACCTTCCTCGCTTTGGTTGCCGACCAATCGGTTAGTTTACATATGTATACTAATCGTGTCAAGGGCCAATCGCATCGCAGTTCTCGTGCATGCGGAGTCGTCAAGGCAGAGCCGCTGCGAGGATAGCGGCCGCTAGAGTCCCGCCGCATCCACGGGGCGGCCGTCGGCTCGATTTCCCAGCCTCCGATGCAGCTCCGGCGAAATGCCATAGCTGATCACGCGTACGGAAGCATCGCACAGTGCCGCCTGGAATCCTCCCTGATGCGCGCTGCCAAAGACGTGATCTCCTGTTACGCCACCACGATCGCGCAGCGGCGGATGCATCGCGTGACTGACGCGCAGCGTGTCGCGGTCGTAACCCGCGTACATTCCTTGATTGTTATTGCTGGCCGTGCCGGTCTCGTAGTCGTCCGGGTTCAAGTAACTTTCCGCCACCAGGTACGTGCTGGAAAGCCCGTCACGCACGCGGGCCAGCGCAATCATGCTGCGGCGATAAACGACGCCCGTCCGATCGGTTTGCGTCCAGCCGTACCTGGGATCATCCCCCTGGGCCAAGGTGGCGGGCCCCGGACCGTACAACATCGGCAGCTTGTCTCCCACGCTGGCCGCGTAGTCGCTGCGTCCCGCGAACGATGGCCGATCGATGTTATAAAAACTGTCCGGATGCACAAAAGGATAAGCGATCGCCCCTCGCCGCGCGGGACAGTTGAACACGGCCAGCGGCGTCTCGACCACTTCGCGCCCCGCGGCCCGCTTCAAGCTATCCGGCTGCCCCTTGCCTTTCGCCCGTAAGTTCCCCTGCTCCAGATACGGCAGCACATTGAAGATCCAGCCGCCGGGCTGCTTGCTCCCATATCCGCGATCGGGATCGCCCGCCCAGCGCCACCCCCAGCCGCCGCTGGGCAAGTGCCGGTGCGCCTGCTCATGCGTCAGACAGGCCAGCCCGATCTGCCGCAGGTGGTTCTTGCATTGCGTGCGACGCGAAGACTCGCGCGCATCCTGCACCGCCGGCAACAGCAGGGCGATCAAGATTCCCACGATCGAGATCACCACCAGCAGCTCCACCATCGTGAACGCGGCGTCATGCGGCAGCATAGCCCGACGCGCAAGCGAGGGACGCCTTACACTAACCCGACGCGTTAGCGAGGGCGTGCGGCTGCTAACTTCACTTACGCGCATGGCATTCATCGTTCTTGCTCCCCATCATCGAGCAGCCGATACACCCGGAACGACTCGTTATGATAAACCGCGTCCCACGACAGTTTCATCCGCGCATCAACCAGCACATAGTCCAACCCCTCGCGCCTCAACTCGTCGACCGCCGAGGCATCCGATCCTAAACGCCGCAACAGAGCCAACCGCCGAGCCCACTCCACGACGCCGGGTGCGTCTTGCGGCAGTTCCTTAAAGCTTACCCACTCGCTGCGTCCGCTGCGCCATTTGAACGCGGCCGTTTGCCAACTCGTGCCAGGCAAAGCAAACATGGCATCCGCCCGCGTGTTGGCGGCAATCCAATCACACACGTCGCGCCAATCGCCATACTGCGCAGCACTCTGCCCCCGCTCGGCGCGAGAACGTTCTGCCCACAGTCCCCCGGCTGCGAACAACGTCTTCACCGCCAGGGCAATCGCCAGAGCAAGAATCGCCACTCTTCGCCCCGCGCCAAGGAATAACCCCATCCTGTCGTATCCTGTTGATCCTGTCCGTTTCTCACCCGCCAGCCACGCCGCGCCCAGCAGCGCCACGCCTACGGGCAGCATCACCTCGACCAGTCGAAACCAAAAGAACCGCATCCACTCGGCATAAAGCCCGAGATGTTCGCTCGTCGTGACGGCAATCAGGTGGCCCGTCAAGGCAATCAGCACCGCGCCCAGCACAAATCCCACCAGCCGCCGCTGTGCCGCCATAAAGGCCCAAAATGACAGACCGACCAATCCGCCGAGCAACAACAATTGCTTGAACTGCGCACTCTCGGGAAACCTCTCCGGCATCAGATGGTGCGCCAAGCGCTCGAACACATAAATTTGGTAGGCTGCCCGCGCCACGCTTGCCTCGACACCCCAATTCAACCGCAGCGCCAGCCACAGGCCCGGCGATGCCAGCGCCACCGCCAACGCCGC
>JBGTDH010000915.1:0-5982 GCA_041748435.1 Pirellulales bacterium | reverse complement strand
CGCCGCTTTTGGATTCTTTGGATCGGGGATGGCCTGCGTCACTTCCTCTTAAATTCTTAAAGCGGCGACGAGTCGCCGCACTCCCAAGTTAAACGCGCCACGGTTCGCGCAGCGCCTCGGAGCGCAAACGGTTGGCGGCTTCGTCGTTGATGAATTCGTTCTTCGCCAGATCGTACTTCACCTGGCGATTCAGCAAGACCGCGATGTTGGCCCCGTGGCAGGCGATGTGGGCATTGCAGGCCGCTTGTGCATTTCCCTTGGGCTGGCTGCGCGTCTTCACGCAATCGAGGAAATCCCGCACGTGGAACGTCGCCGGATAGCCGCCGATCTCTTCGACCGTGCGTCCGGCCAGCAGCGCGGGCGAGCTCAGCACCAGCTTGCCGCTGTCTCCGGCTTCGACCCAGCCCGTCTCCCCCTCGAACCGCACCGGGCAAGAACCCAGCGGAATCCAACCTTCGTCGCGGAAGATGAGTTGCACGCCGTTCTCGTACCGCGCCATTAGCTCTCCGTTCTGCGGCACGTTGTATTCGACCGGCGGCGGGCAATCGTCGACGGCCCATTGGCACAGATCGACGCAGTGCGAGCCCCATTCCAGCACGCCGCCTCCGACGCGGTTGCTGCGGACATCGCCGGCGACGAACCCGCCCCCTTTCTCGAAATTGAAGCCGTCCAGAAGCTTGGCGTTGAACGGCCGCCAGGCGGCCGGTCCCAGGTACAGGTCCCAATCGACGGTGTCTTTGCTCGGCTCCGGTTCGGCCGGCAGCCAGCCGCTCATCAAAGCCTGCATGCCGCGCGGATGGGCGTAAACCTTCTTAAGCTTGCCGAGCTTGCCGGTGCGCGCCAGCTCACAGGCAAACGCAAAGTGCGGCAGGTTGCGGCGCTGTGTGCCTGCCTGAAAAATGCGGCCCGTGCGGCGCATCGTGTCCGCCAGAATCAGGCTTTGGGAGATGTTCTTGGTGCACGGCTTCTCACAATACATATCCTTGCCCGCGCGGGCCGCATGCATCGACATGGTGGCATGCCAGTTGGGACCGGTGGCAATCAGCAGCGCGTCGATATCGCTGCGATCCAGAATCTCGCGGAAGTCGCGATACATATCGCAACCCTGGTAGCCGTAGAGCTCGTCGACTCGCTTCTTCACGGCCAGCCGGCGGGCTTCCTTGACATCGCACACCGCGGCGAACTGCACATCCTTTTGCTCCAGGAAGCAACCCAGATCGTACGTGCCCCGGTTACCGATGCCGATCCCGCCCACCACAATGCGTTCGCTCGGCGCCACCGCGCCGTCCTTGCCCAGGGCCGAGCTCGGGATGATTGTGGGCGCCATCACGGCAGCGCCGGCGGCCGAGAGGGCGGTCCCCAAGAAACGTCGCCGATGAAATCGAGAGACCGTCTTCGACATTGCAGCTCTCCTGAAGCGTGTTGATTCGCATGAAGCCCAAGGCGCCGCGATTTGGGCGCCCCAGCCTATTTCCCGAATGCAGACAGCATACCGCCGCGCCAAGCGGCAAGCTACCTGTAGCCGATGTGATTGTTGAACCTGATCGTCGGGCGTTCGCGGCCGAGTCTCGAACGTACTATATTTACTTGACTGAGTTCTTCAGGAGCCGACGCATGTCAACCACCGCACCCATTCCGCTGTCCAGCGATACGGACGGTGTCCTCCGTGTCGGGGACAGCCGCGTGACGCTCGACACGGTGGTGGCGGCCTTCCGCGAAGGCATGACGCCGGAGGGCATTGTGGAGCAGTATCCCAGCCTGGAACTGGCGGGGTTGCGCTCGGCAGACGATCCAACCATCTTGGAGTGGGCCGCGCAATCCGGCCGCGTGTTGCTCACGCATGATGTTGCCGCCATGACTTATTACGCCTACCAGCGTGTGAGAGATGGCAAGCCGATGCCGGGCGTGTTCGAAATGGGGCGACACGTGCCGATCTCGATTGCAATCGAGGAGATTATCCTGTTGCTCGAGTGCAGCATAGACGGCGAATGGGAAGGCCAGGTTCGCTATCTGCCGCTCCGATGAGATGCCTGCCGTGGCATCCGCGGTTCAGGGTCGCGAGCCGCCGAGCAGGGTCACAGCGTCTTGAAAACTCTCACTCGCCGGCGACGACTTTGTTGCGCAGCACGCCGACGCCTTCGAGCTCCACTTCGACCACATCGCCGGGCTTGAGCGCTTCCGTCTTGCCGGGCGTGCCGGTGAAGATCAGATCGCCGGGGTGTAGCGTGACGTATTTGCTGAGGAAGCTGACCTGCGCGGCCACGTCGTGAATGAACTGGCTGGTCTTCTCCTCTTGCCGCACCTCGCCGTTAAGACGCAGACGAAGCAGCAGGTTGTCGTAGTTTAGACCCGAGGCGATGTAGGGTCCCACCGGTCCAAACGTGTCGGCGCCCTTGGCCCGCCACCACTGCACGTCTTTTCCTTCTGCATCGTTCTGCCAGAAGCGTTCGCTCACGTCGTTGCCGCACGTGACGCCGAAGACGTAATCGAGCGCACGCTCTTTGGACACCTTGCGGCAAGTCTTGCCGATGACAATCACCAACTCCGCTTCGTAATGCACCGGTCCCGGGGAATCTTTGGGAATCACGATGTCGGCCCCTTGCGGCACCAGGCAACTGGGGCTCTTGAAGAACGGCTGCGGAATCTGAAACTTGGGCGGAATCTCAGCCTCTTTGAGATGGCTCTTGTAGTTGCCCGCCAGGGCCAGCACCTGCGTGGGCCGGGTGGGAACCAGTGCCTTCACGTCTTTGAGGGCGAAAGTCTTGTCGGTCTTCTTCCAGGCGCTGAACAGATCGCCGTCCAGTTGCCGCACGCGGTCTCCTTCGACCAGACCGTAGGCCACGACTTCGCCTGCCTGAAACTTCATGTATTTGGCCGGCGACGGTTGCTGACCTTGCACGACGGCGGCCAGAGCCACCATCGCCAACAGGCTCAGTCCCGTCAAACCCCCGCGCGGTTTACGCATTGTCGCCTCTCCTGGTGTGTGATTTCGCGTTGCCGCCGATTCCCCTTCGAACCAAGGCGTCGAGCTTACCCGTCTGCCGGGCCTACAGCAAGCTCACCGAAGCGTCCGGCGCACAATCGAGCACAATCCATGGGCGGTTCTTGCTCGATCTGCGAACTCCTTGCACAATTTAATTTGCGGACTTACACGCCATGTTTGTCTCGATTGGGAGAGGCGACGATGATTTCCAGATGCCTAGTGATGGTTGTTGTGGCAAGCATGGTTTGCCATCTCGCCGCGGCCGCGGAAACCTACAAGAAGGACGATGAGATCGAGATTTTCTATCTTAAGAAGTGGTATCCGGCCAAGGTCGTGGCAACCAATGCCCGCGGAGAAGTCCTGGCCGAATACGAGTGGGCCGGGCGCAAGACGCAAACGGCGTTCAAGCCGGATCAGGTGCGGGCGGCGTTCGAGTCCGGAGCGCTGGCGCGGGTCAGGCAGTGGTCGGACTCGACGGGAACATTCAAGATTAAAGCGGCGCTCATCGAGCTGACGGAGGACTCGGTGCTGTTGCGCAAGCCGGACAAGAGCGAGGTCACCGTCCCGCTGGAGAAGTTGAGCGGTCCGGATCGCGCGTACTTGAAGAAGCTGGAAAAGGAACTGGGGCCCATCGCTCCCAAGGAGCTGGAGATTCAGGAGTTCCAGCAAGCCCCCGCGTATTCGGCCGAGGCCTGGCTGCAGGCCGGGCGGGTCGCAATCGCCGCCGATCCGATTCCGCAGGATCTTAAGCTGAAGCAAGGGGGCGTCGTGCTGCCGATGATCGATTTCTTCGACAAGCTTGGCGGCTTGGTGCCTCTGGGCGGCGCGGATGCCATGTTGCTGGCCGTCGTGGTGAACGGCACGCCGAGCGAGCCCAAGCCGACGCGCCTGGTGTGGACTTCCTTGGACAAGCAAAAGGTCCTCGGAGAGCAGAGGCTTCCCGGCGGCGAGGTGGTGATGGATTATCACGCTCCCAGCCGCCGGCTGCTGACCTGGTCGCCGGCGAAATCGGCAGGCTCGCCCACGCTCTCTTTATGGGAGGTGCAGCCAACCGATAAGCAACCGAAGCCTGTGATTCGCTGGAACACCGGGGCGAGTTGGGCCATGAACCCCTGGGCGCGGTTGCTCGACGGCAATAGCGTCCTGCATCGCTTGGCAAAGCAAGAGTATGTCGTGTGGGACGCAGAGGCCAAACAGATGCGATACCGCTTGAAGCAGGAATCGTTTTTTGGCGCGCCCGCCGCGCTCAGCGGCGGCAGAAAGTATCTCGTGCTGCCCGAAGACACGCGCGTGCGCGTACTGGAGGCGGCCACGGGCAAGCTGGTTTCGACGCTGCCGGCCGCCCAGGGATCTTCCGGCGTGGCCGTCTCTCCGGATGGCGTGCGATTGGCCGTTCTCGATCGCGGCAACCTCACCGTGTGGGACCTGACCAGCCCTGACAGCGCGGCGGGAACCTATCAGGCGGAAGCGGTCGGAACTCCTTTCACTGCCGATTTGGAATGGGCCAGCGGCGACACCCTGGCCGTGAGGAATTCGTTGAGCCGCGACATGATTCTGTTCAGTCTCCGGCTTAAGATCGCTTTGTGGAGCTACCAATTCGATTCGAGCGCGGTGTGGGAAGAAGGGGGACGGCGGCTGCGCGAGATCGTCGACGGTCATCTCGTGTATGGCGCCAGCGTCGGCCAGGCGGGGCAAAACGCCCTGGCCGTGGGGGCCGTGAAATTGCCGGGTCCCAAGGTCGACGAGATCGCCTCCACAACCACACGGGAATCGCTGCTCATCGTGAAGCCCGGCTCGGCCGTGAGCCTGCAAGTGAACGCCGGAGAGAATCAGGCCAGAGTCGTAGCAGCCCTGACCAAACAGATTCAGCAGAACGGGTGGGTCCTGCAAGCCGGCGCGCCGAACGTGCTCACCGCAGAAATGAAGCAAGGCGAAACGCAATCCACGACCTACACCGCGCAGCGAACAGGGGAGCAACAGTCGGTCACGATCACGCCGCACGTAGCGAGCCTGGAGCTCAAGGTTGGCTCCGTGGTGGCCTGGCAAGCGGGCACGCGCAGCGGCGCTCCCTCGATGATGTTCCTCTCCGAAGGGCAGACCGCGCAGGGAGAAGCGGATAAATGGAACAATCCGCGACCCCAGTTCTTTGACACGGTCGATCTCCCCGACAGCATCCTCGACCCTGCCAAGCGCACCGGCCTCGGGCTCACGCAAGTAACCAACCGCGGCCTCGTTCCAAAATAGGTGGTTGCCGCGAGTTGATCCTCGCATGGCACGCGAGTACGGTACACCTGCGCGGTTCGTGCTTCGCCTCATGCCCGGAAGGAAATGTCATGCCTACTACTCGACGTGCGCTGCTGGCGGGAGCTTCGCTCGGCCTGGGCGCTGCTGGCTTGGCGGGAGCGTTTCCCAGCGTCTCCCGCGCATTTCAGCCGGCGGCCGCGGCGGCTCGCAACTCGCAACAGGGGGCGCCGCTGAAAATTACCGACATCAAGACCATTCTCACGGCGCCGGCCGATATTCGCCTGGTCGTGGTGAAAGTGATGACCAGCGAACCCGGTTTGTACGGTTTGGGCTGCGCCACGTTCACCCAGCGGGCGCGCGCGGTGGAGACGGCGGTGGATCGGTATCTCAAGCCGTTCCTGCTGGGCAAGAATCCTCTGGAGATCGAAGATGTCTGGCAATCTTCGTTCGTGAGCTCCTACTGGCGCAATGGCCCGGTGCTGGGCAATGCCATCAGCGGAGTCGACATGGCGTTGTGGGATATCCTCGGCAAGCGGGCCGGTTTGCCCGTGTATCAGCTTCTGGGAGGCAAGTGCCGCAAGGCGGTCGATACGTATCGCCACGCGTCGGGAGACTCGTTTGAGGAAGTCGAGGAAACGACTCGCCGCTTCATGCAGCAGGGATATCGCCATGTGCGGGCACAAGTGAATCTGCCGGGGTTCTCGACCTACGGGGCAGGCCGCCGAGCAGATGCCAAGGCGCCGGCGCAGCCGTGG
>JBGTDH010000914.1:0-7121 GCA_041748435.1 Pirellulales bacterium | reverse complement strand
CGAGATTGTAGCCAAGATCGAAGAAATGCTGGCCTAGCCGACTTCCTACGCACAATTAACACCCCTACAGACTCCATGAGCACTGCGACCCCTCTCCCCGTTCTCACCGCGGCCGATTTTGCCAGCGATCAAGACGTTCGCTGGTGTCCCGGCTGCGGCGATTATTCGATCCTGGCCCAGATGAAGAAGATCATGCCTTCGCTGGGCATCCCGCGCGAGAACACCGTGTTTGTCTCGGGCATCGGCTGCTCCAGCCGCTTTCCGTATTACATGAACACGTATGGCATTCACTCGATTCACGGCCGCGCCCCCGCCGTAGCCACGGGTCTTAAGGCCAGCCGCCCCGATCTCAGCGTGTGGGTCATCACCGGCGACGGCGACGGTCTCTCGATCGGCGGCAACCATTTGATGCACTGCATTCGGCGCAACCTCGATATCAATATCGTGCTGTTCAACAACCGCATCTATGGGCTGACCAAGGGGCAATACTCGCCCACCAGCCCGTTGGGCAAAGTCACCAAGAGCACTCCGCTGGGGTCGATTGACAACCCGCTGCACCCGCTCTCCATTGCGATTGGGTGCGAGGCTACGTTTGTGGCCCGCTCGATTGATGTGAACATCAAGCATCTGGGGGCAACCCTTAAGCGCGCCAACGAGCACCGGGGCACGAGCTTCGTCGAGGTTTACCAGAATTGCAACGTGTTCAACGACGGCGCGTTTGGCTACGCCACCGATCGCGAGACCAAGAGCGACACCACGATTGAATTGGAGCACGGCAAGCCGCTGATCTTCGGCAAGAACCGGGACAAGGGCATCCGCATCAACGGCATGACGCCCGAAGTCGTGGAGTTGGGCAAGGGCGTGAAAGAGGACGACCTGCTGTTCCACGACGAGAAGGCGCCCGAGCCGACACTGGCGTACTTGCTCAGCCGCATGATGCACCCCGAGTTCCCCGAGCCGATTGGCGTGTTCCGCAGCGTGGAGAAGCCGCGCTACGACGATTTGCTGAATGCCCAGGTTGCGGAAGCCAGGAAAGTCCGCGGAGAAGGCGATTTGCAGAAACTGTTCAATGCCGGGGACACGTGGACCGTCGGGTAAAGCGACTTCGCGGGTGGCAAACGGTGTCTTCGCGGGTAGGAAGCACGTCGTCGAGCGGCGCGGCAAGAAGATGGCCAGTGTGTCCGACCGAAATCACAAACTCCAAATCTCAAACAAATTACCAACTCCAAATCTCAATGTTCCAAACGAGCGCATGCATCCCGTTTGAAACATTCTTCTGCTTTGAGATTTCGGATTTGTTTGAGATTTGAGGTTTGGAATTTGAGCAATAGATCCTCCACTCCCAGAAACTCTCCATGCTCTGTCCTGCTTGCGGTCACAAAAACATCGAAGGGGTCGACGCTTGCGAGAAGTGCGAGCAGTCGCTGGTGTTTGCCAGCAAGCCGCAGCCCAAGAGCGGCTTGGAGCGCAGCATCTGGAAGGACCGGATCAGCTTGCTGGCCCCCTCCACGCCGCTAGCCGTCTCCTCCGCCACGCCGGTGCGGGAGGTGCTGAAGCTGCTGGTCGAGCGCTCCATCGGCTGCGTGCTGGTGGTCGATGACAGCAAGCTGGTCGGCATCTTCAGCGAACGCGACGCGCTGCTGCGGCTCAACGCTGATGCACAAACTCGCGGGCACGAGCCGGTGGGCAAGTTCATGACCTCGCCCGTGGAATCCCTGGGATTGGACGACCGGATCGCCTTCGCGCTGCATAAGATGGATATCGGCGGCTTCCGTCATATCCCCGTGCTGGAGAACGGTGAGCCGCGCGGCGTGATCTCCATTCGCGATATTCTCCGCTACATGACCACCACGATCCTCACAGCCTCGTAGGTCGGCGTATGGCCACGGCGAAGATCGACATTGTGGGTCCGGACGAGACGCCGCTGATTGCGGAGCTCTACAACGAAATGTTCCGGCCCACGCACGACGTGGAGTTCTTCCGCCGCCGGTTTCAGGGACGTTATAACCCGCTGCGGCTGGTGGCCGCGTTGGATGGCCGGCCGGTGGGCTTCTTCACCGGCTTCGAGCTCAAGCCCTCCGTGTTCTTTGCCTGGCTGTACGGCGTGCTGCCCGAGTTCCGACGCCTGGGCATCGCCAGCCAGTTGATGGAGGGCATGCACGCCTGGGCCCGCGAGCACGAGTACGCCAGTGTGCGGTTCGAGTGCCAGAACCGGCACCGGCCCATGCTGCATCTGGCCATCGCCCAGGAGTACGCCATCGTGGGCATCCGCTGGGACCCCGACCGCGGCGAGAACCTCGTGATCTTTGAGAAGCCCCTGGCCGACGCTTCCGAGTAGACCGCGCCGCGGTGCGGATCGTGACGATTGTGCGATCGTCGGGTCTTCGCTTTCCGCTGACTCGGCTCGATCCGCTCCAATTCTCGCGTTCGCCGTCGAAGTACAGTTGTAAAACACAACCGTGCCGCGGAGACGAGCAATGTACGAGGACGATCAAGCGCTGTTGGAATTGAACCCCAAGGCAGAGGGTTATCCCGCGCCTTGTTTCAAGCCCAAGACCATCGGCAGCCTGGTGCTGGCCGTGGCGGTGATTGCCTGGTGCAATCCGTTTGTGGGTGGCGCCGCGAATCATGTCGTATGTGATAACGCCATCAGCAGCACGTCGGTTCCAGGAATCTGCTACGGGTCGAGAACCGTGTATGCCTCGGCGGGTCAGCGCATCGAGCTGTCGTGCGCGACGACCGTGGAGCGCGGCCACTTGACGATCTACGTCTGGCGTCACCACCTGATGCCGCGGCTTGGTGAGTCTCCGCTGAAGACGTTGCGAGTGCATCGTAGTGGCACCGAGACTTGCCGCGTAGCGATCTCCGATTCGGGGTTGTACCGCATCAGCATTGTGCCGGGGCGCGATCCGAACGGGTACGACATCGACTACGATATTTCGTGGCGCGTGCGCTAGCTGTTCTCGCGAGGGCCTTTAGTACGTGCCCGCGCCGAGGGCTTCGCCTGCGTGGCGCGTGCAGAGGGCGGCGAAGACGGTGAGGCTCACGCGATCGCGAAGGAAGGCTGCGTGGCCGTCGGCGAAGAGGAAGTTGGCCCCCAGGGGGTGGAAGCTGTACGGCTCGTTCTGATTCGTGGCATTGATGGCTCGCGGCGTTTGCGCCGGTCCCAGGCAGACCAGCGAGCCATCTTCGTTGGCGCCGTCCAGGCTGAAGGGTCCTTCGCTATCGGCCCAGCCCTGTCCTTGATCGTTGGCAACGTCCGCTCGCCGCACGGCGCCGCGGAATGTGAGCGGGCGTCCGGCACACTCCGCAAGGGCGATGGTGTTGTTCGTGCCGTCGCGCACGTCGGCAATTCGCACGGAAGAGTTGCGAAACATTACGGAGCGGTTGCTGGCCGCTGTGGCGTAGAGCACCGGGTTGATGCAAGCTTGCACGCCCATGATGGCTTCGTAATCGGTCGGCGCCAGCGCATCGGGAAAGTTCATCGCGGGGCGCGGCGCCTTGCCGATTGCCGAAGACACGTTTACGCGTTCCGGGGTGGTGGGGCACTCGTACACGTGTACGCGGTACACGGCGGCCACGAGGTTGGATCCCTCCCACCAGTTCACGTCGAAATCGTACAGTTGCCCCAGGTCTTCCCGCTCCAAAAACGGCAAGAGCAACGGACGCCAACCCACGAATTTTCCGGCCGGATTGCCGGGTCCGGCAAGAGTCCATCCGGAGGCGGGAAAGCGGCCGTAGGTGTCGTGAAAATTGTGCAGGGCGATGCCCAGTTGCCGCAGGTTGTTCTGGCACTGACTGCGTCGCGCCGACTCCCGCGCGGCCTGCACGGCCGGCAGCAACAGCGAGATGAGAATGCCGATGATCGCAATCACCACCAGCAGCTCGACGAGCGTAAAGCCCTTGCGGTTCATCGCCAGACACTGCGGGAAGCGTGGGACAACGGGACGAGTATAAATGGCACGACTCGCAAAATCGAGCCATTTGGTGTCTTGAAGACGGCCAACTCCGGATTAGCCTGGAAGAGAGCGACTCTCTTTCTGAAAGCCTGTCTTCGAGGTGCCTCCGATGAAACACTTGCCTGCGCTTGTGGCCGCTGTTGCTTTGACTCTTGTGGCGGCCCGCGATGCCGCGGCCGGCTCGCCCGGCTGGTGGCCGTCCTACCTGGGCGGGAGCGTCTACACGTCCGGTGTGCGTGGGTTGCCGCCGTACTTCTCGCTATTCCCGCCGGTGTATTACAGCTATCCCGTGCCGCGAACCTACGGCTACAGCCCCTTCGCCTATCCGTTTGGCTCGCCAACGCCGGAGATCACGGTTACCGACGGACCGTCGAAGATCATGATCAACCCCTACGTGCCGCGCACGGAGCCCTCGCCGGCGAGTGCCGAGAAGACGGTCGGGGGCCCGCGGACAATCGTGAACCCCTTTGTGGACGCGGGCGTGGGTCTAGCGCAGCGCGAGTGAACGAGCTCGTCTGATCCCTCGCGTCTCATTAAGGTGCGGGGGCGGAGGTCTCCAGATAGAACTCGTGGTCGCGGTAGGTATCGACGTCCGGGTAACCATCGGTTGTCGGGGACAGCTTGTAGCGGTCCTCTCCTGGCTTGAACAGCGACTGCAGCCGCAGGTCATTCAAGGAACTCGGGTCGTCCGGGAGCTTACCTCCAGGAATCATCACAGGGGGAACGGCGCCGTTTCCTTCACGGCGTAGGCCCCACCCGCCGTGATATCGATCGTGCTTGTCAGCCAGACTGGGCGGCGCGTTGGCGCCCGCGGCGTTGGCGTTGGCCAACGTGAAGCCGCGATTTTTGCCTGGCGTCTCGAACCCAACCATAAAAGCATAGCGCTTTCCGGCCTGGAAGGTCAGGCGATCGGCGCCGGTGAAAGTCCACCGCAGGTAGACAAGCTTGCCCGCATCGCCCGAAACCGGCATGTCGGCGGCGTCTTTGGTGGGCGGCACTGCCGGAAATTCGCCGCCGCGAACCACCCGCAGACTCTTGTACTGAACGCCTTCGAGGAAGTCGTCACAGCGATGGTTGGCGCTGAACCCGTGCCTGGCTCTACTCCCGACCGCGGTCCCGTTGTCGTTGATCTTTGGCGTACCCGTCACCTCGAAGAACTGCACAAATAGTTTTGCTCCGGGCGTGCCAGCCAGGACCGCGTTGTCGCTCGGCCCAGTGCGCAGCACGATCGATTCCAGGTGAAACGTTTGCTCCGGCGTGAAGACTTGCCCCAGATCGCGGTTCCGCTGGAAGTAACCCTGCTCTTTCCACTCCAGCGGCTCCTCGTTCCGAACGCTGGTGCTGCCTCCCTGGTTGGCTTCTTTCTGCTGGATCGAGACGCGGGCTGAGCCAGGGCGATACGCCTTACCCAGCACGCTCACCTCCAGCCCGGCTTGGGCAGCCTCACAGCATAGCAATGCGATGGCAGCCCACAGCCCGACAGACTTGCGATTCATCGTGGCTCACTTCTTCGGTGGATGGACGCTAATGTTCAAGGTGCTTTCGCCCGGGAGAATCTCAAACTCGATGCCCGAGCTCTTGGGATCGGCAAACTTCGGGTCGATTGGTCGCGGGTTCTTTGGACCGAAATCATCGGCCAGGGGCATGACCAGCACGTGATACTTTCCCAGCGGAGCGCCATCGCCGGGCGTTGCCGTGAACAGCTCAAATGTTCCATCGGCCTGTAGGTGGCCGATCGGGGCCGGCAGGCTGGGGTCTTCGCTTGGCGTGAGCAGCACCTCGCCCGCGGCCACCGGGCGGCCATCGTCGAAGGTCACTTTGCCGGTGACCAATCCGCGATCCGCAGCGCCGCAGCCTGCCAACAGCAGGGGCACGAGAAGCAGCAACTTCAGCGATACGTCAACTCGAACGGGACACTCCATGAATCTTTCCGTGGGCAGAGCAAACGCAGAGGAGGGAAGAGGGAGATCAAAACGGCAGATTGCTACCGCTGCAGCGACTCGCCGCCGGACTTGGTGGCCAGCGCTCGCAGGATCGATTCGGAGGTGCTGGTCGTCAGAATATGCACTCCGCCATCCCCCATGCCGAACTGGACGATGCCGGGGTGGTAGCTGCCAAACCGCTCGTTGTTGTTTTCGACGATAGTGCGCGCCAGCGGCCAGCCTACGCCCGCCAGACGGGTGTACGTGCGAATGCTGTCGGCGTTGAAGATGCAGCCATCGCCTCCGATGGGCGTGAGAGCTCGATCACGCAGCAGGGCATCCCGGCGAACGTGCTTCTCTCCGAAGAAGAAGGTGTGCGTGGTCCCATCCAGAATGTCGGCGAAATTGGTTCTGAGGTTGTACAGCGGCGTGACTTCGTCGCTGCGCACAAAAGCCCCGTTGGAGGTGTCCATGCTGCCGCCGGCGAGACCGCGGCGGTTGTGCCCGTCGCCCACACAGGCGGCGTAGTCGGAGGGCGCTCCGGAAGACGCGGGTCCGCCATTCATCCGATCCTCGGTGGCTGGAACCACCTGGGGCGGGAACCGGCGGGTGGGGCAATAGAACGCCTTGAGTTGCGATTCCCGGGCCGTGACGGGAGCATTGCGGAACTTCAGTCCGGACTGTTCGAATAGCTCGTACAGGGCGTCCTGCTCCATGTACGGCAGGATCAGCACGGCCCACGTAACAAAGTTTCCATCTCCGTTGCGCGTGGGCGGAAGCTGGCGCTTGGAATCGTGATAGCCATGCACGGAGAGCGAGATCTGCTTTAGATTGTTGGCGCACTGAGTGCGGCGGGCAGATTCGCGGGCAGCCTGCACGGCCGGCAGGAGCAGGGCGATCAAAATCCCGATGATGGCGATCACGACGAGCAACTCCACTAACGTGAACGCGGCTCTGCGATCGGATCGAACGTACATGGTAGACTCCATCGGCAAAGGAAGGCGGCGAGGACGGGGTAGCTCCCGGCTGACTGCACGCCATTCCACTGTGCGGGATTGGCGGTCAGGAACCTATACGTGATTGCGCAGATCATGTACGATTTTGCGCAGGCGCGGGGATCAGTGATGAAGCCAGTTTGCATCGGGTTAGCACTGACGCACAGCTTTGCTTATCTGCGCGGCACGCTGCGCGGCATCCGCCGCTACTTGGAGACCAAGCCGCAGTGGCTGCTCACCTCGAT
>JBGTDH010000913.1:0-4764 GCA_041748435.1 Pirellulales bacterium | reverse complement strand
GGCGGCACCACCGAACACGGCCGGCCGTACTTCGTCATGGAACTGGTCCACGGTGTGCCGATCACCAAGTACTGCGACGACAACCACCTGACGCCGCGCGAGCGGCTGGAGTTGTTCGTGCCGGTTTGCCAAGCCATCCAGCACGCTCACCAGAAAGGCATTATCCACCGCGACATCAAGCCGTCCAATGTCATGGTCACGCTCTACGACGGCAAGCCGGTCCCTAAGGTGATTGACTTCGGCATTGCCAAGGCGACCGAGCAAACGCTGACCGAGCGGACATTGTTCACGCAGTACGGCGCCATGGTCGGCACTCCGCAGTACATGAGCCCCGAGCAGGCCGAGATGAGCGCCCTGGGCGTTGACACGCGCAGCGACATCTACTCGCTGGGCGTGCTGCTGTACGAGCTGCTCACTGGCAGCACGCCGCTTTCCCGCGAGCGGCTGCGGGAAGCAGCCTATGGCGAGATTCTCCGCATGATCAAGGAGGAGGAGCCGCCCAAGCCGAGCACGAGGCTCAGCGAGTTAAGTAGCAGGCATACTCCGTGTGCCGCGGCGGACGGCACACGGAGTGTGCCTGCTACGTTGGCCTCGATCTCGGCTCAGCGCAAGATGGAGCCGGCCAAGCTCTCCAAACTGATGCGCGGCGAGCTTGATTGGATTGTAATGAAGGCCTTGGAGAAAGACCGCAACCGCCGCTACGAGACCGCCAGCGGCTTCGCCGCCGATGTGCAACGCTATCTCGACGACGAGCCGGTCGAAGCAAGCCCGCCTTCGACGCTCTATCGCTTCCGCAAATTCGCCCGTCGTAATCGAGTCGCGCTTGCCACATCGGGCCTGGTGGCGGCCGCGTTGCTCGTAGGCACAGCCGTCAGCGTCTGGCAAGCGATGGCGGCGACGTCGGCACGTCGGTTGGCTGATGCGAGCCTGTTAAATGAGCAACAAGCCCGGATCAGGGAATCGCAACAGCGACACAAGGCGGAACGCGCGGCCGTGGAGGAACGCCAAGCCAAGCAAGTGGCCGATGAACGACGGCAGCAAGCGGAAGCCGTGGCAAACTTGCTGGAATCTGTATTCGATAATCTGAATCCCCTTGCCGAGGAGATAGACGCACCGGACCTGAACGAACGGCTGATCGAAAGGTTGGACAAGGTGGCGGGCCAACTGGAAGCAAGTGCGATCGACGCGCTGACGCAGGCCCGCTTGCAGCACGCCCTGGGCGCCGCATTCAACGGCTTGGGCGTGGCGAAAAAAGCCATCCTGCAGTTCCAGTGTTCCAGGAATGTACGCTTGGCGGAACTCGGCCCCGACCATATCGACACGCTTGACGCCATGCACGACCTGGCCGGAGCTTACTTGAATGATGGAAAGGTTGACTTGGCCTTGCCTCTCGCGGAGGAGGCGCTGAAGAAGATGCGGGCCAATCTGGGAAAGAATCATGCTCACACGCTCAACACGGTGAACATGCTCGCTGCGGCCTACCGGGCTGCGGGCAAATATGACCTGGCCTTGCCCCTATTCCAACACGCCCTCGAGGAGAATACCAAGGTCGACCCGGATGGAGCCGGCACAATGACTGCCATGAACAATCTCGCCCTGGCGTATCAAGATGTCCGCCAGTTCGATTTGGCAATGCCTCTAATGGAGCAGGCGCTGGCGAAGCGGAAGGCGAACCTGGGTCCTGATAACTCGGAGACGCTCCATACCATGAACAACCTGGCATCCCTCTACCGGGTCGCCGGAAAGCTGGACTTGGGGCTCTATGCGCAGTCGCTCGAACTGACAAAGGCCAGGCTTGGACCGGACCACCGCCGCACGCTGCACGCCATGCACGGGCTGGCATCTGCGTATCGGGAGTCTGGCCAAATCGATCTTGCTGTCAGCCTATTCCAGCAAACGCTGGCTAAGAAAAGAGCCCGGCTTGGCCATGACCATCCCGATACGATCGCGACGATGAACAATCTAGCCCTGGCGTATAAGGATCTCGGGAAGCTCGATTTGGCCATCCCCTTGTACAAGGAAGCGCTGGAGATGGCAAAGGTCCGGCATGGCCCAGACCATCCGAAGACGCTCATCACCATGAGAAACTTGGGCAGTGCCTACCATCTGGCCGGGGAGTTGGATCTTGCCCTGCCGCTACTCGAGCAAACGCTGGAGAAGCGCGCCGATGTCCTGGCGCCAGGTCAAGCGGAAATAATCAGCATCTTGGGCGCTTTGGCTAGGATCTATTCGGATACCGGCAAGATCGACTTGGCTGTAATCTTGTCCGAGCACGTGCTGGACAGACGGAGATCCGAGTTCCCCCTCGATCACCCCGACACCCTCCGAAGCATGAACAACCTCGCTCTGGCGTATCGGACGGCAGGCAAGCTCGACCTGGCCCTGCCTCACTACCAGCAAACGCTCCAGACTATGGAGGCCAAACTCGGCGCCGGCCACGCCAACACGCTTATCGCGCGCGGCAATCTAGCCGGTGTGTACGCGGACCTGCAACAATTCGACGACGAGGAGGCTCTTTTGCGCGGCCTGCTGCATGTCCGTAGACAGGGCTCCGATCCTGTGCGTATTGCAGACCTGCTTGGCCGCCTCGCCCTCAACCGGGTCCGCCAGATGGAATTCGCCGAGGCGGAGCCCCTCCTGCGCGAATGCCTCACCATCCGCGAGGTGAAGCAGCCCGGCCATTGGACCACATTCAATACGAAGTCCGTGCTCGGTGGTGTACTGGCAACCCTGGCCCGTCCGTTGCGCGAGAACGACGCCGAATCTGCGGAAAAGAAGTTCGCCGAGGCCCAGCCGCTATTGATCGAAGGCTATGAAGGCCTGAAAGCCCGGGAAAACGAAATCACGCCCGCCGTTCGCGAGGTGCGTCCAACCGAGGCGTTGCGCCGCCTGGTGGATCTGTATGAAGACTGGGGCAAACCTGACGAAGCCGCCAAATGGCAGGCGCTGCTTGACGCCCAAAGTAGCAGGCACACTCCGTGTGCCGTCGCCGCAGTGCCCCCAATGCCAGCGCAAAGCTGATACCGCTGTCGGCGACCCCCGGCCAGGAGCTAACGGCACACGGAGCGTGCCTGCTACTTAATTCCGTGGCACACTTCGCCGGCGTTCGTCGCACTGATAGAAGACCTTCCAGGTTACGAGCAACCACATCGCAGACAAGGAACGCACCATGTACCGTGGGCCAAGAGTCAGGAAGTCGATCGCGGGCGCTCGGCAGGCATCAAAGAGGCGCACCCGGCGGTTGACGCTGGAACGATTGGAGGAGCGAGCCGTGCTCTCCGCCGTGGTTCCGGTACTGAACAGTAATCCGGGCGCGGCGGCGTCCCTGTATCTCGATTTCGACGGGCACTTCGAGCCGGTGTGGGGCTCGTGGAGCAACATCACCACGCCGGTTTATGATATCGACGGCGATGCAGCCACGTTCAGCACGGACGAGCTGACGCGGATCCACGACTTCTGGGCGACAGTGGCCGAGGATTACGCGCCGTTCAACATCAACGTCACTACCGTGGAACCGTCCGTGCTGGCGCCGGGTATGCCCATCGCTGCCGCCAACGGCGTTGCACTGCGGGTCTCTATTGGCGGAGATATGGCTTGGCTGGGCATGGGCTATGGCGGATATGCCAACATCAACTCTTTCACCAACTCGACGGCCAATGTCTGCTTCGTTGCCGGGACAACTTCCTTGGGACTCGGCAGTGTAGCATCTCACGAAGCGGGGCATTCGTTTGGGTTATCGCATCAAAGAACCTACGATGCCAACGGCAACGAGGTCCCTCCCTACACCAGCACCTGGGGACCGTTGATGGATGGCTCCATCCTTCCCGGAAGAGTCCTGACCTGGCATAACGGGATGATCTTGCCCAATATATTCCAGGACGACATGACCCTCTTGGCCCGCGCCACCAACGGGTTCGGGTATCGGGCTGACGACCACGGCAACACGACGGCCAGCGCGACGCCGCTAACGGCGGCCGGCAACGCGTGGAGCGGCGCCGGCATCGTCGGGATGAACACGGACGTGGACGTGTTCTCCTTTACGATCGCGGCCGAGGACACGTACCGCATCGCCGCCAATGTGGCCGCGATTGCTCCCAACCTGGACGCTGTGATCGAGCTGAGAAACGCCGCCGGGCAATTGCTCGAGACCGCCGCGCCCCAGAGTATGGTCAATGCGTCCATCGTGAGGGGTCTTACGCCCGGCGCCTACACCGTGGCCGTCAAAAGCTCGGGTGTCTACGGCTGGGTTGGTCAGTACACAGTCGGCATCGACACGCCGCTGGCGGAGATCGTCGTCACACCGGCCACAACGACGATGACGACTCATGAGGACGGACGGGCAACGTCGTTTACGGTCGTCCTGGGCACACAACCGTTAGCCGACGTCGCCATCTCAGTCAGCTCGACCAATACTGTTGAAGGGACGCTGTCGGCGACCAACCTTGTCTTCACCGCGGCCAACTGGAATATTGCGAAGACCGTGACGATCAGCGGCGTCGCCGACGGGGTCGTCGATAACGATGTCGCCTATAGTATCGTCATCGGGGCGGCCAGCAGCGCCGACGCCGAATACTCCGGACGCGATCCCGCTGACATCGCGGTCATCAACGTCGACAACGACGCGGCCGGCTTCATCTACCGCGTCGATAGTACGACCGACACCATCGAACGCGCGAGGTTAAGCGGCTCCCAGCCTGAAACGCTGATCGATCTCAAAGCGGCCTTTGCGACCACGGGCGACTTCTCTCCTAACGGGATCACCGC
>JBGTDH010000912.1:0-3968 GCA_041748435.1 Pirellulales bacterium | reverse complement strand
CCGATCGCCCCGGCTTCCCACCGGGCCCGCCCCGCGATGAGTTGCTCTCCGTCTTGCGGGAGTTGCGGGCCGAAGTGCAGAACCTGCGCAATGAAGTGAACGATCTCAAGGCGCGAATGCGAGAAATGCCGCCGCGCGGCGAAGGTCAAAACAACCCTCCTCGCCGCTAGGCACAGGCCGGCTTTCTGAAGACCGTGAATCGACACAGGCCCGTCACTGCGAAATGCCGCGAGTGGCGGGCCTGATGTGTTCGTAGCGCTGGCTTCCGCCGGTTGCCTAATGTAGGCGGGTTTCTCCGAAACCCGCTGCCGGTCTCGGAGAGACCGGCCTACATTGGCAGACCCCTGCTCTACCGCTCTTCCAGTTTCATCGTCTTGATGATCACTTCGCCGCCGGGCGTCATCTTGCGGATCTTGTCCGCAATTACCGCCTTCTCGGAAACGGTGGCCTTCTTCAGTCGCACCTGATACTTGGCCAACTTCTGGCGACGATGCCGACGACGCTTGATTTCCTGCTTACGATCGCTAATGCCACTCACGGGTAGGTGCTCCAGCCGAGTGAGAATGATCTGTCCTGCGTGATTTTGTAGCATGCGCACCCCGCACTGGGCAAGGGCGAGCACAATCGGAGCATCGGCTGCCGGAGACGTCACTCTGGCTCGCCTCAGGCAGTTTTGCGCAGTTCGACCAGTTGCTGCACTTGGGGATGAATCGGCAGCGGCAGCACCGAGACCTCGGCTTCTTGCGTCAAGGCGTCGAGCACGGTGGCCAGTTGCTCCGCAGCGCTGCCCGCCAGATCGATGAAGATCCAGCGCTCTCCGCGGATCTCGCAAGCGCCCCCGCCCTCTCCGTTCAGCCATTCCATGCGTACCTGGAAACCCAGCCGGCGGGCGGCTGTCAAGGCTTGCTCTAATGCTTCAACGGTCAACATTCGTCTCACCTGCCATGGGCCAAAAAACCGGGAAGGGGAGAATTGAACGGCAAAACGCCGTTGGAGTCTGCGCCAATTCTCCCGTGTGTCATCTATCCCGGGGCGAGTCAAGACGCTTGCCGCCGTGCGACGATATGCTCTGGGGCCTAAATAGCCGGTTAGGCATCGCAGAGGTCCAAACCACGTAAGCTGCGGCGTTAAAGCCCCAGAGCCAAGCCACGTGGGTGGCGAATTCCAGGTAAGGTGCAAAAGAAGAATGTCTCACGCCGAGTCTGCAGACAGCCCAAGCCTTGAAGAACAGGTCGCCATTCTGAAAGCGCAGCTTGCGCAAGCACAGAAGCTCACGGCGCTGGGCGAGCTCGTTAGCACCACCACGCACGAGTTCAACAACGTGTTGATGACCATTATCAACTACGCCAAGCTCGGGCTGCGACACAAAGATCAGGCCACGCGCGAGAAGTCGTTCGAGAAAATTCTGGCCGCCGGCAATCGGGCGGCCAAGATGACCAGCAGCATCTTGGGAATGGCCCGCAATCGCTCCGGCAAGCGCGAGCCCACCGACCTCGTGGCCCTCGTGGAAGACACGCTGGTGCTGTTGGAACGGGAGATGAGCAAGTACCACATTGCCGTGGAGAAATACTTCAAGCCGGTTCCGCAGACGCTGATCAGTCCCAATCAGATTCAGCAGGTGCTGCTCAATCTGCTCATTAATGCTCGCCAGGCCATGCCCAACGGCGGGCGCGTCGTGCTCAAGATCCTGCACGACACCGAGCACGATATGGTCGACCTCTCGGTTCGAGACAACGGCTGCGGCATCGCCCCCGAGCATCTGCGTAAGATCTTCGATTCGTTCTTCACCACGAAGAGCGGTCCCGATGCGAGCGGCAAAGGGGGCACCGGCCTGGGTCTGGCCATGTGCCGCGAGATTATCGAATCTCATCAGGGGCGAATTCGCGTGGAAAGCACGCCGGGCAAAGGCACGGCTTTCACGCTCAAGCTGCCCATTGCCCGCAGTCCCGCGTTGCCGCTTCCGGCGCAAACGTGCATCGCGCTGCCCGGCGCGGCGTCGATCGATCAGAACACCGGTTGAGGCCGCGTTGCAGGCAGCGTGGCCGGCAAGAACGGCTGGGCGGGCACTCCCAGCCGGCACCGTAGCTGAGACAGCATGCGCTGCTCCAGGGCAATGTCTCGCCCCTGCGGAATCCAGCCCTGCACGGCAGGCTGATCGCCAATGGGCTGCACCACGCGCGTCAGCGACGTATCGTGTCGCAGCGTGGCCGCCCCGGCCGTGGCTTGCTCCGGGCGAGCCACGTCTTCCAATTCCTTGAACACCGCCACATCGACCAGGTATCCCGCCGCGGTGGGAGTCACCCGCACCACCGCTTGCCGGCGGATGGTCTGCAGCGTGCTCTCCAGCTTTTCGTAGCTGTTCGCCGAATCCCGCCGCCACGGCTCGAAGTACGTCGATCCGATCTCGGGGAAAGTGTCGATGCGACCCTCGGTGACCACATCGCCAATCTGCCGCACTTGCTCCTCGCGGTCGATCGTAAAGTAATCGTCCACCACGTCGACCAGATGCTGCCACAGCAGATCGCGATCTATCGCTGGCAACAAGGCAGGGTTTTCCGACGCCACCGGCACCGGCTGCAATCCCGGCTGACCCGGAATATCAACCGCGCAGCCCAAGCTGGCGCTAAGAAGAATCAACACGAGTGATCGGACGCAGTGCATGCAATGACAGTGGTTCGCTCGGCGATGCTAAAGAACGCGCGCGAAGTGTCGCAAGACCCATCCGCTGGAACAAGAGGGAAACTGCTTGGCGGAAGCAGAAAAACGTGTCATGATGGCGTCTAGCTTTTCTCAGCCCTTTCCAGCCTGATAAGGGGAACGTCGTGATGACCTCACATCGTCAGAGCGGCTTCACGTTGGTCGAGTTGCTCGTCGTGATCGCGATCATCGGCATCCTCATCGCTCTGCTCCTGCCGGCCGTGCAGGCGGCGCGCGAGGCGGGGAGGCGAACGACCTGCTTAAACCAACTCAAGCAGATTGCCCTGGCCTTGCACAACCATGAGTCGGCTTACAAACGCCTGCCCCCGGCCGGCACCGGTTACAGTTGGTGCCAAGGCGCCCTGGGAGACAGGGATGTCTACAACTCCAATGGGCTGGTGCTGCTGCTGCCCTACCTGGAGCAGGCGGCCATGTTCGAGAGGTTCAACCTGAAGGAGGCCAGCGCCGTCTGCCCTAATGCGACGGGCAACACCAGCGGCGGTGCCGCCGTCGGCGATCCGCTTGCCAATGGCAACGCTGCACTCGCCGCCAATGTCATCCAGCAGTTCCACTGTCCGTCGGACGCCAACAATCCGCTGACGGCCAAGGGCTTGTCGGGCGGGCATTACGGACCGGCCGCCGGCATCACCGCCGTGGCCGTTAACTACGACTTCATCACGAGCGACAGGGACTTTAGCATCTGTAACAACTGGCGCACGACCCAAGCCCGGCGAATGTTCGGCGAGAACAGCACCACCCGGCTCACCGACGTGATCGACGGCACCAGCAACACCTTTATGGCGGGCGAAACCACGAGGTGGCACAGCAACGGCAACGGCTTCGCCTGGGCCTACCGAACCTGGGTCATGACGGGCATCGATCCAAGCACGAGCGATCCCGGCATCAACCTCTGGCATCTCCCGCACGTGCATCCGACCTGGCAAAACCCGCCGTATGTTCCTATGGTCGGGCGCCTTCGCACCTGGTGGGGCGCCGCTGGTAGTCTCCATCCCAATGGAACGCACTTCGCCTTCGGCGACGGATCGGTGCGGTTCTTCTCCCAAACTACCAGTATCACGACGCTCGAACGCCTCTGCACCATGGCCGGTGGCGAAGCAGTGATGTTGCCTTGAGGCGGTCTTCCCGGGAGCATGGCATGTTGCGAAACTTGCTGATTGGCCTCGCAGGCCTGGCACTGCTGGTGTCGGCAACAGGGTGCGGCGACGGTGGGGATCCTTTGGTCACGGTCACTGGCACGATCACGCTCGACG
>JBGTDH010000911.1:0-13507 GCA_041748435.1 Pirellulales bacterium | reverse complement strand
GCTGGTGGGTGGTGGGCGATCGGACCGATACGCCCGCCGGCGCCGGTTATGCGTTGGAGAACCGCATCGTTCTAAACCGCGTCTATCCGGATCTGGTGCGCGAGCTGCAAGTGCAGCGGCTGGCCAGGTTTTTCTCGCAGTTGCGGGATGGCCTGTTAAGCCAGGCCCGTCATCATGCCGAAGAGCCGCGCGTCGTGATCCTCACGCCTGGTCCTTACAACGCCACCTACTTCGAGCAAGTGTATCTCGCCCGCTACCTCGGCTTCAGCCTGGTCGAGGGAAGCGATTTGACGGTACGCGATCAGGGCGTGTTCCTCAAGACGCTGAGCGGCCTGCTGCCGGTCGATGTCATTCTGCGCCGCGTGGACAGCAACTTCTGCGATCCTTTGGAGTTGAAGGACGATTCGCTCCTGGGAGTTCCCGGATTGCTGCAAGCCGCTCGCGCCGGCAAAGTGGTGCTGGCCAACTCCATTGGCGTGGGCGTGGCGGAGACTCCAGCCTTGTTGCCGTTCTTGCCGGGGCTGTCGCGACGCCTGTTGGGCGAAGAGTTGCTCCTACAGCCGGTCGCCACGTGGTGGTGCGGTCAGGCAGAGGCGCTGGAGGCCGTTGAGAAGAATCTCGATCGCCTGGTGGTGAAGCACGCCTTTCGCGAATCGGAAGTTTATCTCCCCGGCAAGCATCCGCTGAGCGAGGTAAAGGCCCGCTTGCTCGCCGCGCCGCATTTGTATGTCGGCCAGGAGTACGTGAATCTCTCGACGGCGCCCACCTGGCAAGATCGTCAGCTGCAGCCGCGGCATCTGATGCTGCGGTTGTTCGCCGCGGCGCTGGGAAATGGCGATTACGCGGTAATGCCTGGCGGTCTGACGCGCGCCAGTAACACGGCCGAGAGCGTGCTCGCCAGCGTCCAGACCGGCGGAGGCAGCAAAGACACCTGGGTCCTGGGGGACGCTCCGCCGGACAACACCACGCTGCTGCCCACGGGTGCTCGCTCGGCGGCCCTCAGCCGGGCGGGGTTCATTCTTCCTTCGCGCCTGGCGGATAACCTCTTCTGGCTGGCTCGCTACCTGGAGCGGATCGAGTTCGGCTGCCGCCTGGCCCGCTGCCTGCTGCATCGCTTGACCGATGAATCGCAGCCGGGGCGCCTTGAGACGCTTACGTACTTGTTGGATATGCTGCTGGCTCACGGCCGCCTGCCGAGGGAGGAAGCCCCCGCGTGGAATCGCGATTGCACGCGGGCCACGTTCGAGGCGACGCTGCAATCGGCCCTGTTCGATCCGGAGAACGTGGGCAGCATCGCCGCCGATATCAGCAAGGTCTATCGCATCTCGGCTTCGGTGCGGGATCGCCTCTCGCACGATGGCTGGCGCATTCTCCGCTCCCTGCACGAAGACTTTCCCGCCGCCGGTGTGCTGCCGGCCGATCGTCAACTGGCCGCCATGGACGACGTGCTGACGCAACTCTCAGCCTTCAGCGGCCTCTCCATGGACGGCATGACACGCGACAAAGGCTGGCACTTTCTCGATATGGGCCGCCGCCTGGAGCGAGCCGCCGATCTGTGCGATCTCATTCGCCATGCCATGCTCCAGCCCGGTCCCGAGGAAGGCGCGCGGCTGCATTCGCTGCTCGAAGTGGCTAACAGCGCCATGACGTATCGCTCGCGGTATGTCTTCGGGCCCGATCCGGCGCCCGTGCTGGACTTGCTGCTGGCCGACGAGACGAACCCGCGGTCGGTGGCGTTTCAACTAGCGGCCTTGTATCAGCACGTGCGCAGCTTGCGCGTGCATCGCGATCCTTTGCACAAGGCGGCCGAGCAACGCATTGTGCTGGGCATCTTCTCCGAGATGCGGCTGATCGATGTCGACGGTCTCGTGGTCCTCACGCGCCGCGGCCGCCGCACACGTCTGGCCGCCCTGCTGAAGCGCATCACGCGGGCGATGGAAGATCTCTCCCGCGCGCTCACTCGCAACTATCTCACGCATGTGCAGACCGCGCGTCCGCTGGGAGGCACGACCGCGTGAAATTTGATTCACGGGGCGAATGGGAAGCGGCCCCGTTTCCGCGATTCCCCAATCCGTCGAAGTAGATACAATGACTAACGCCAAAGCCACTCAACGGGCGCTCTGACACAATGACCGTTCGTGAAACCAACCTGGGAATTGACTACGAGCGCCCTCCTGTCATCGAGGTTGTGTGCGGCGTACAGTTTCACGAACTGTCGAAGCTGACGGCTGGGCTGATAGGAGCTTATTGGACTCAGATAAGGGACGAATATCCGGAAACAAGCTCCGTCCCACCTCTGCCCCATTTGGTCGAGCGACCGTTGCGACCCGCGCTTCGCAAAAGTCAGCGAATGCGTTTAAATGCTGCCGCGCTTCCGAGAACGTTTTTCATTCATGAGTCCAGGAACTGGGTGGTACAACTCCAGGCAGACCGGTTCTTGCACAATTGGCGGAACGACGCGGGAGATGCGAGTTATCCCCGTTTTCCAGCCGTGTTCCAGCGATTTCAGGATCAGTGGAATCGTTTCCGGGCATTCGGCGAGGCAGAGTCATTGAAAATCGAAGTCGACCAGTTGGAGTTAACCTATATCAATCACCTTCCTCGTGGAGACGGGTGGAATACCTTAGCGGAGATTGGCAACGCTTTTCCGGACCTCGGCTGGCGACGAGAGAGGTCGTTTTTGCCAAGTCCAGAGGCCATGTCCTGGGAAGCCCAATTTGCATTGCCCGAGGAGCAAGGACGCCTCCACGTGTCAATTAGCCCGGGCGTTCACCAAGATACACAGAAGGAGGTGATCTTGTGCGAACTAGTGGCACGTGGCATACCACCCTCGTTAGACGAGTTTGCATTGACGAATTGGTTTTTCTTGGCGCGGGAATGGATTGTTCGTGGCTTCGACGATCTGACTTCAGTACAAGTACAAGATAGTATCTGGCGGAGAAAGCGATGAACACCTCGGCGACATTGCCCCAACGTCGCATTAAGCGCCCTTGCCGTTCGCGCAAGTCGAATACCATTTTCCGCCATCTCGTGAGGGAGAGCGTATCCACGGCAACGATGCTGGATGAGTTCTCGCGATACTCACTTCCACAGGAATCGGCCTCGCGAACTACGACCGTCAGGGTGCGAATTGGTCCGGGCAACCTCCGATTCGAAGAGGAATACTCCCGATTGCTACAGAAGGCAAAGGGACGCCTGGACAACGACAGTCGAATTGCAATGCGCCGTTTTTGGACGTCCAGCGGTGAGGTAGGGGCCGAATGGCTTGTAAGCAGGCTAAACGAGGAATTTGATTTGGAGGCTCAAGATGCTAGCGCCAGCATTCTGGCGGACATTGGATTGGCTAGCACACGCCCAATCCTAAGGCAGTTGAAGCGAGCAAAGCTTCCGAGGGAGCAGGCCGCTGCACTTCTTAAGGCGATCGGCTGGATTCCGCTCACTCACCGTCGCGGCGCTGCACGCAGATTGTATCGCCTACTGCCACAATACTTGGCCCATCAAGACCCAGAAACACGGGAGGCGGCCGCTATGGCCACACGCTGCTTGCCCCGTCGGATTGCATTGGAGCTACTCAATGGGGCGCTGGCTCGTGAAACAGTTCCAGCTGTTTTCCAACTGGTGGAGGCGGAGCTTTCGGATCGCTCCTGAAGCTCCGGAGCCGGTTTGGATGTGGCGGCGGTGTCGTCTGAGCAAATGGCAGCCCGATCGATCGCCGAACAGTTCCGATCACGTTCGTGCAGCAGCGGCGGATGTCCGAATTCGTCCCGGTAAGGACGCGGGCTTGTCAGTATTCCAAGTTGCGGACCGCGATGAAGCACGGACAGTTGCGATACTTTATGTGTTTACCGTGCTGGGGCTGGAGCGTCCAGACAACATCGATTACCTTTTGATTCCAAATGAGTGCTTGATCGGAATGGGATTGGTTCCACAACCTGTACCCGACCAGCGGCTGCACGTCTTCCTATCCGAGCGCCACTACGAGATCGGAGGATTGGACGAGCAATTGAGCGATGAACTGGCAAGGCAAGTTCTAATCAGTCCCCGACGTCAAGCACGACGCATTTCCAAGGCGGAACTAGCGCAGCAGTTGAAGGATTTGCTAATGAGTGACGCCGATCTGCCACGGCTCTTAAAAGGCGACTGGGCGGCTCAGATCTGCGCGACGTGAACGGTTGCGGAGTCGGAGATTACCTTGAGATACCGCATCGTTCACAACACGACGTACGAGTATGTCGATAGCGCCGAGGCTTGCCATAATCTGGTGCGGTTGCAGCCTCGCACCCTGCGTGGGCAGTTGTGCCGGGAGACGCGGCTGACGATCGATCCCGCCCCCGCCAGCCTGCATAGTTATCTCGACTATTTCGGCAACCGCGTGCATAGCTTCGCCGTTTACGAGCCGCATCAGAAACTCTCGATCACCGCCGAAAGCCACGTGGCCATCGAACGCGGGCCGGATGGCGAGCTGCCCGCCTCCCCCGCGTGGGAAGATGTCAGGAGCATTCTTCGCTTGGATCGCAGCGAGGAAGTAACCCAAGCGCTGGAGTTCGTGTTCGATTCTCCGTACATCCGCACGAGCATGACGCTACGAGGGTTTGCGGAGGAGCACTTCGCGGCCGAGCGTCCCCTGTGTGAAGCCGTCCTCGCTCTAACGCGTTCCATCCACCAGCACTTCGTTTACGATCCCGATGCGACCACGATCGACACCTCGGTGGAAGACGTGCTGGAGAAGAAGCGTGGTGTCTGCCAAGACTTTGCTCATCTGCAGATTGCCTGCCTGCGTTCGCTGGGATTGTCTTGCCGTTACGTGAGCGGCTATTTGCGGACCGATCCCGCGCCCGGCAAGCCGCGGCTCATTGGGGCCGATGCCTCGCATGCCTGGCTGAGCGTGTACCTGCCTGGGGGCGGCTGGATCGATTTCGATCCCACCAACGGCTGCCTGGCCAACGATCGGCATATCACCATCGGCTGGGGCCGCGACTTCCACGACGTCAGCCCCGTGAAGGGCGTCGTCCACGGCGGCGGCGACAGCACGCTGACCGTCTCCGTCGACGTGCAGCCGTTGTAGGCAGTCAGCCAGCCGCCTCATTTTGCATCGTTACACACCCGTTCACTTGGCGTCCTCGCCGCGATAGAATGACGTCGCCAGCGATTGCGGACGACGGCCGGCCGGGGACGGCGACTGCCGTTCACTTAGCTGCCGACGGAGAATCGTTCGCTACTGTGGTTGGATGGTCCGCTCAGGTGACACGCAATGTGCGTGCTAGCATCCAGCACGTCGATTGAGCTTGACCCTGCGGCGGAGCTGTAATAAAGTCTCGCCCTCGCTCCTTGCCGAGATTGCGGCTAACGGCAGATTTGCGATTGACGCGCACACCACAAGGGAAGGATCCCATGAGCTCTATCTGCATCGTCGGCGGTTGTGGTCACGTGGGCTTGCCCTTGGGAATTGCCTTTGCATTGGCAGACGCGCAGGTCACGCTGTACGACATCAACACCAAGGCGGTGAAGGAGATCTCGCAGGGGCACATGCCGTTTGTGGAGCAGGGCGCCGAGGAGGCCCTGCCCGAGGCGCTGGATAGCGGCAACCTGAAGCTGAGCGACAATCCCGAAGTCATTGGCCAGCACGAAGCCGTGGTCATTACCATCGGCACGCCGGTAGATGAGTTCCTCGATCCCAGCGTGCGGTCGTTCGACAAATCGATCGACAAGATTCTGAGTTACATGCACGACGGCCAACTGCTGATCCTGCGCAGCACCGTCTTTCCCGGCATCACAGAGCGTTTGGCGCGGCGGGTGGCGGAGCGCGGGCTGTCCCTGGATGTGGCGTATTGCCCGGAGCGAATTGCCCAGGGTTACGCCTTGCAAGAGATCAACAAGCTACCCCAGATTGTGAGCGGCGCCACGCCGGCCGCCTGTGAGCGGGCGGGCGAGCTGTTCCGACTGCTGGCCGACGAGGTGATCGAAGTGCGGCCCGTCGAGGCGGAACTGGCCAAGCTGTTCGCCAACGCGTACCGCTACATGAACTTTGCCATCTCGAATCAGTTCTATCTGATCGCCGAGAAGTTCGGGGCAGACTTCAACCGCATTCACAAGGCCGTGACGCACCACTATCCGCGGCTCTCCGGATTTGCCAAGGCGGGCTTCGCCGGCGGCCCGTGTCTGCTCAAGGACACCATGCAACTGGCGGCCTTCAATCACAACGGCTTTGTGCTGGGCCAGGCCGCCATGATGGTGAATGAAGGCTTGCCGCGGGCCTTGGTGAGCAGCGTGGGAGAGCACCTCGATCTCTCCCAGATGACGGCGGGCATTCTGGGCATGGCGTTCAAGGGGAACTGCGACGATCCCCGCACCTCGCTGTCTTACAAGCTGCACAAGGTGCTCACGCTGGAGTGCAAGAAGGTGCTGTGCAGCGATCCCTACATTCAGGATCCGACGTTCGTCTCGCAAGAAACGGTGCTGCAGGAGGCCGATGTGGTGTTCATCGGCGCCTGCCACAGCCAGTACAAAGACCTGGTGATCGAGCAGCCAGTGTGCGACGTGTTCGACTTCCTGACCCACAAGCAGCAGCACCAAGGCGCCGACCTCGCGGGCGGCCGCTCCGACTGGAAACTCCATCGCCGCGGAGCGGCCTGAGTCCAAGGCGTTGGCGCCGTGTCTTCTCCTCCCTTCCGCTGGCCGAATGCTAGGTTTGAGTGGAGTTTATCCCTGGGGGGAAGCCGCTCATGCTGCGCCGTCGCGTCGGATTTGTCTGGATTTGCCTGTTGTTCTGTCTGGCCGCCCTGAGTGGGGCCGCGGGCTGGTACTTGTGGCCCCGCCCGGCCCTGGCCCGCCAGATCAACGAAACGATTGAAGTGCCGCTGGTGCCGCCCGGCACGCACGCCTGGGCGGCCGTGAACGCGTTTGTCCCCATGACCTTCGCCGAGCCGGTGTTCGTCACGGCCGCACCGGGCGATGCAGAGCATCTGTACGTTCTGGAGCGGCGCGGGACGATCCAGGCGATTGATTATCGATCTCCCACGCCCAACAAGCGGCTGGTGTTGGACATCCGAGAGAGCGTGGATGCCACGGCCGATGGCGATAACGGCGCCTTGGGCCTGGCCTTTCATCCCCGGTTCAATCAGCCGGGCGCGCCGCAGCGCGGCGACTTCTTTCTGCTCTACACCTTCAAGTCTGGCAAAGAGCGCTACAACCGCCTGGCGAAATTCACGCTGCGCGACGGCCAGACGGAGGCGGACCGCGACAGCGAGCAAGTGCTGATCGATCAGCTCGATGAGAACGAGTGGCACGACGGCGGCTCCCTGGCGTTCGGCCCCGACGGCTTTCTGTACCTGGGGACGGGGGACGAGGGGCATGCCTACGATCAGTTGGAGAACAGTCAGAAGATCGATGCCGATCTGTTTGCCGGCATCTTGAGGATTGATGTCGACCGCGTCGGCGGCAGCGTGAGCCATGCTCCGCCGCGACAACCGCTGACCGGCAAGACGCAAAACTATTTCATTCCCAACGACAATCCGTTCGTCGGAACGCCCCATGCCTTGGAAGAGTTCTGGGCGCTGGGGCTGCGGAACCCTTACCGCATGGCGTTCGATCCCACCGGCCGCCTGTGGGTTTCGGACGTCGGGCAGAACCTGCGGGAATCGATCTGTCTGGTCACGCGCGGCAGCAACCATCGTTGGAGCTACGCGGAAGGCTCGTTGCCGTTTGAGCTGAGCTACTTGAAGGGTCGCGCGCCGCAGCCGTTGTATGGCACGCCTACGCTGCCGGTGTTCGAGTATCCACACTTGAATTTCAACTACTGCGTCATCGGCGGCTACGTCTATCGCGGCAGCCTGTTCCCCGAGCTCGCTGGAAAATACATCTACGGCGATAACGTCTCCGGCCGCGTATGGGCCTTGGAATTGGATGCCCAGGGCCGCGCCGCCGCCAATGTGGAGCTGCTCGATTTGCCGTACGGCTCCAAGAGCGGCTTGAGCAGTTTCGGCGAAGACGCAAATGGCGAGCTCTACCTGTGCGTGCTGGGAACGCACGGCGGCGAAGACGGTCAGGTGCTGCGGCTCACGCGGGCCACGCCTGGCGAAGGAGGCTCGTTCCCGAAGCTCCTCTCGCAGACCGGCGTCTTTAAGGATGTGCGGAAGCTGGCACCCGAGGCCGGCGTGTTTCCTTATGAAGTCAACGCCCCGCTGTGGTCCGATGGGGCGATTAAACGCCGCTGGCTGATGGTGCCCGGCAACGGGAAGGATCCCGCGCCCGAGAACGATCGCATCGAGTGTCATGCCGAGGGAAGTTGGACGTTTCCGGTGGGGACCGTGTTCATCAAGCACTTCGAGCTGTCCTTGAATGAAGCCGAACCCGAGACGCGGAAGCGATTGGAGACGCGGCTCTTGGTGCAAGGGCTGCAAGGCGTGTTCGGCGCGACGTATCGCTGGAACGCCGACGAGACAGACGCAGAACTGCTCAGCGGCGGCCTGCGAGAGACCTTCACCATTCAACAAGCTGGCGGCGGCACGCGCCAGCAGACGTGGCACTATCCCGCGCCGGCCGATTGCTTGAGTTGCCACACGCCGGTTTCCGGCGGCGTGCTGGGGGTCAAGACCAGCCAGATGAACCGCGTCGAGCGCTATGGCTTCGCGGTCGAGCAGAACCAACTGCAAGCCCTGAGCGAGGCCGGCTTCTTTCGCGCACCGCTGACGCACGCCGAGATCGCCGCGGCTCCACGATTAGTCGCGCTGGAGCAAACCGAGGTCGATCTGGAAGCACGCGTGCGCAGCTACCTGGATGCCAATTGCGCCAACTGCCATCTGCCCGGCGGCGTGCGTTCCAACTTCGATGCACGCTTCGAGACGCCGCTGGCCAAGACGCGGCTGATCGACGGACTGTTGCAGAAAGATTTCGGACATCCGGACGCGCGGGTGGTCAAACCACGTGAAGCGTTCAAGTCGATGCTGGTGCTGCGGCTGCTGGATGCGACCCACAAGATGCCCCCGGTCGGCGCCGGCGAGCGCGACCTGGCGGCCATCGACGCCCTCTGCCGCTGGATCGACTCTCTGCCTTCCTCGCAAGACATTCCCTAACGCGAGCCCGATAACGGCTGCACGAACCATGCCTTTGGGCTCCTTGGCAGAGTTCAACGGCCTGCTTATTGTAAAGCAGAGCCAGACCGTGCAGGGGTGAGATTCGCCAACGACATCTTATGAAAGCTCCGACGATGAACGATCGATTAGTACTGTGCTTTTTCGCTCTGGCCGTGGGTTGGATGGCCGCACCGGCGCTCGCGGCAGAGCGGAAGCCCAACGTCATTTTCATCCTGGCGGACGATTTGGGCTGGGGCGATCTGGGATGCTATGGCCATCCGCACATCAAATCACCCAACCTCGATCGCATGGCCCGGCAAGGCACGCTGTTCACGCAGTTCTATGTCAACGGCTCCGTCTGCTCGCCGAGCCGGTGTGCCTTCTTTACGGGACAGTATCCGGCGAGGCACAAGATTCACGGCCACTACTCCACCCGCGAGATGAACGAGCGGCGCGGGATGTCGAATTTTCTCGATCCGCAAACGCCCAACCTGCCGCGGCTGCTCCAGGGCGCCGGCTACGCCACGGCCCACATCGGCAAATGGCATCTGGGAAACGATGCCAACGGCCCGGCGACCAAAGAGTACGGCTTCGATTTCGTCGGCGGCACGGAGCGCGGCGGCGCCAATGGGCCTTCGGACGATCCCTATTATCGCGCCAAGTCGACGGGCTTGTTCGTCGACGAAGCCGTGAAGTTTATTCGCGAGCACCAGGACAGCCCGTTCTATGTGCAGCTCTGGACGCTGGTGCCGCATGCCACGCTCAACCCGCTGCCGGAGCAGATGCAGCAGTACGCGCAGTTTCGTGCCGCGGGCAAGGAGTTCCCTCATCCCAGCGCGGCGGAGATTTTCTATAGCTCGGTCTCGAATCTCGATCGGGAGATCGGACGGCTGCTCGCGACGCTGGATGAGCTGAAGATCAGCGAGAACACGATGCTGGTATTCAGCAGCGACAACGGCACCGAAGACATTCACATCCGCAACGCCGGACACAGCGGCATCGGCAGCGCCGGCCCCTTCCGCGGCCGCAAACGCAGCCTGTACGAAGGGGGCGTCCGCGTGCCGGGCATCATTCGCTGGCCCGGCAAAGTGCCCGCCGGCGTGGTGGATGCCACGTCGATTCTGGCCGGCGTCGATTTGCTTCCCACGGTCTGCAAGCTCGCCGGCGTTACACTGCCGGCAGACCACGCGCTCGATGGCGAAGATCAAAGCAGTGTGTTCTTAGGCCAGCCGCGGGCGAGGCAGAAACCGCTGATGTGGGAGTGGCGTTTCAACATCGCCGGCGAACCGTTTCATCACAGCCCGCAATTAGCCATCCGCGAAGGAGATTGGAAGCTGCTGGTGAATCCCGACGGCAGCCGCCGGGAGCTGTACGACATGCAGCGGGACCTGACGCAGTTGGAGAATCTCGCCTGGAAGCATCCCGACCTTGCCGCACGCCTGAGCGCCGCCGTCATCGATTGGCAGCGGACCCTGCCTCCCGGCCCCCGCGATCCCAACGCCGGCCAGACCAACTACAAGCTGCCCGCCGCAACCAGATAGCGCCTCCGTCTCGCGACCAACCAGCCGGCACTGCGCCAGCCGCGGCACCGGTCCCGTGTTCGGTGGTGATACTGGCTGCATGCTTCAGGCTCAGGGGGCCGAGGCTGCGATCCATCGCGAGTTCCTGGGCAACGCCACCTTGCCTCCGCACGGGCAAATTGTCGCCTATTGATCGGCATGGTAATCTGCTGGCTGTTTTCGCGTTTGCCGGCGCCTAAGTCTTCCCACGGGATCATTCGAATGGCCAAGGATCTAACGTCGGCGCATGCCTCACTCCGATCGTCGGCTGTGCCTGCTGCGAAGCGTCCCCGCCTCGATCTGTTCCTGATCAGCTTGCTGATTCTGTTTCTTGAGTTGGCTTGCATCCGCTGGTTTCCCGCTCACGTCGTCTTCCTGACATTCTTCACCAACGTGGTGCTGCTGGCCAGCTTCCTCGGCATGTCCGTCGGTTGCCTTGCCGCTGGGCACAAGCGAAACTACGTCACTTCCACGCCGCTGTTGCTGGCGATTGGCCTGACCTTGGCCTTGCTTGTGGAAGCGTTCATTCAAGGGGGCGTCAATGCGTTCATCGATGTAGGCAGTCAATCCAGTCCGGATGTCGTGTTCTTCGGCACCGAGTACGGCGTGGACAACCTTGACAACATCAGCATCCCCATGGAGGTGATCTGCGGCCTGTTCTTCCTGATCGTGGCCTTGGCGTTTGTCGGGCCGGGGCAAGTGCTGGGGCGCGCCATGATGCGCGTCCCTGACCGCGTGCTGGCCTACACGATCAATATCAGCGGAAGCCTGCTGGGCATCCTGCTCTTCGCCGGATTGTCGTGGCTGCAAACGGCGCCTCTGGCTTGGTTTCTGCCGGTAGCCGGTTTGCTCGGGTACTTCCTCTGGCATCAAGCGGCCGACAGTCCGTCGCGGCTCCAGACGAACTTAGCGTGCGTCTCTCTCTTTGTCGTGTTGGGTGCAACGCTTCTTCACTCCAACTGGATATCGCCGGCCGGGGGCACCGCCGTTGAATTCCGCTGGTCGCCCTACTACCGCATCGACTACTATCCCCCGGCGCGAGCCATCGCGGTGAATCTGATTGGTCATCAGTCCATGCTCGATAAAGACGCCCCCACACCGCAATACGCTCTGCCGCATTTATTGCAACGCGACGTATTAGCCAGGCTTGGAAAGTCGCCGCAGCCGTTTGAGAATGTCCTGATTATTGGCGCTGGAAGCGGCAACGACGTCAGCCGCGCTCTGGAGTGGGGCGCCAAGCACGTCGATGCGGTCGAGATCGACCCGATTATTCAGGCGCTCGGCGCTCGCGACCACCCGCTGCAACCATACCACGACCCGCGCGTCACCCTACACCTCGGCGACGGCCGCAATTTCCTTCGCTCCACGGAGAGGAAGTACGACCTGATCGTCTACGCTCTCGTCGATTCGCTGGTGCTGCATTCCAGCTACAGCAACATTCGCCTGGAAAGCTATCTGTTCACGAAACAGGCGTACCAGGACATCCAGCGGTGTTTGAAGCCCAATGGACTGTTTGTCACTTACAACTTCTTCCGCCAGGGCTGGATCGTGGCGCGGTTGGTGCGAACGCTCGACGAGGTCTTCGGCCAGGACAACGGCTTGGTCTTCACGTTTCCTTATCGGCCCGAGGTCGCCTCCGACGAGGCGGTCAGCGGCTTTAGCACCGTGTTCGGGGGGCCTGGCGCCGAAATGCTGCGCGAGGCATTTCAGCCGCCGGGCATCGAGTACTGGCTGCCCAAGGCAGCGCCAACGCTGGCCACGGCCAACGGTTTCGACTCCTTCACGCGGAAGCTGGATAAGCTCGCCGGCGCAAGTGAAACGAACTGGAGAAGCGAAATAGATCTTTGGTGGCGCTTCGCACCCGCTACGGTGATCGATCCTTCCTCGCCCCTGGCGCAAACCAGCGACGACTGGCCATTCCTCTACGTGCGGCAGCCGATGCTGCCCATGCGGCCTGTCGTGTCTGGGATGGTTGTCATGGCAGCCATTGGCATGACGCTGCTCTTTTTCGTATTGCGGGACGCCCGAACGAGCGGCGCTTCGGGCCAAGAGTTCGCGTGGAGCTTCGCTGTCCCGATGTTTTTTCTCGGTGCAGGCTTCATGCTGATCGAAACCAAGGCCGTCGTGAACATGGCTCTGCTGTTCGGCAGCACTTGGGTCGTCAACTCGGTGGTGTTTTTCGCCGTACTAGTGATGATCTTGCTGGCGAACCTGTTCGTGTTGCGGATGCGGCCGGAGAAGCTCTGGCCCTACTACGTCGGCCTGTTCGTCACGTTGGCCCTCAATGCCGTCGTCCCCTTGGAAGTGTTCTTGGGTTGGCCAAGCGGGCTGCAGGTGGGGGCTAGTTGCTTGCTGGTCTTCGCGCCGATCGGGCTGGCGGGAGTGGTCTTCGCCACGATGTTTCGGAAGACCGCTCAACCGGATATGGCGTTGGGCGCCAATATCGCCGGGGCCATGCTGGGCGGCCTGGCCGAGAATCTGTCGATGCTGATCGGCTTCCAGTATCTCAGCCTGGTCGCGCTGGGCTTTTATGCGCTGTCTCTTCCCAGTTACAAATGGCAGTTTCGGTGACACAACGGCAGTGCCCGTCGAGCCGCGCCCAATAGCCGCTCCGAGCAGCGCGCCACGATACCGTGATTGGAGACCTGTTGTGACTCCGAGAACTCCGCCCCTCAACTGGAATCCGATCGTGTCCTCGCACCGGATCCTCTGTTTGTGGTTTCCACGCTGGCCGCTGGAGCGGTTGTTGGCGGCGCAACCGGAGCTGCGGGATCAACCGTTGCTGCTGTACGAGCAGACGCCGCAAGGAAGCCTGCGGATTGTGGCCGCCACCGATCCGGCCCTGCGCCCCGGAATGCCGCTGGCCGAAGGACTGGC
>JBGTDH010000910.1:0-1872 GCA_041748435.1 Pirellulales bacterium | reverse complement strand
ACCCTCGGCGCTGTCGTTCAACTGTACTATCATGGCCTCGCCACGGCCGCCTGAAAACATGCGCGCACCGCGCGTAGATGTGACGACCTAAGACTCTAATAAGGTTCCTCGGGCACAGGAACTGGGTTGAAAGATGACGGGACAAATAAGCTACGGACCCGCGCGTCGGCACAGATTTCAAGGTCAATGGTCCCAATCGGTACGCGTTGCCCATCATTATCGATCCGGTGGACTTCAACACTGAGAGACCCTGTAAAGCCGGGGTCTTTGCTGTCGTCGAAGTCAATCCGAACCGGGACCGTGTCGCCCGCCGCAAGGTCGGTCGCGGCCATCTGGACGGAGAGGCAATCGCAACTGGTGACCACTCTTTGGAGAACGACCGATTGTGTCCCGGAATTGCGCAGCCAAGTCACCGCCGTTCGTTTGCCACCGGATTCGATCACGCCAAGGTCAAGCGAATCGATGTGCAGGCCACGATGGTTCGACAGATCGTCAGGCAGCGGTTCGGATCGTTGGCCGTCGTATGCGAGAAATCGAGAGGCGGAAAGCACATTCCGCGAGACGCAGAGAAAGCAAACGAGGATTCCCAGCCCAAAGGCGATCGCGCAGACGCCAGGAAATCGCAAAGACCGGAGCATACGACCCGCCACGAAGAATGCGGGACGACTTATCGAGCGGAACTGATTTTAGGGGTTGACCAGTGATTGTCAACAACTTTCGGCGTGATTGGCGTGATTGCCCGATTTTTGAGATTCTTGTTCTCAGCGTTCCCTGGATTATGCCGCAGTCGGTTTGTCGATCGAAAGGAGACCTCAACGGTTTTTGAACAGAAGGACGCGAAGGTAACGAAGGACGACCAAAAACGCGTCGCCTGTGGTGCGCGACGACGCGTTCCGATTGCGTCCTCTGTCCGGAATCCTGAATCCTGACGCCGATCCTGCATCCTGACTCTTTGATTCCTCAACCCTTCGTTCCCTTCGCGTCCTTCTGTTAAATTGCCTTTCTGTGTTGTCTGCCCTTCATGCTCGCTTCTTCAATCCGTTATGTGCATCAAGGCGTCGTACGTTGCCGCGGGATTGTTGGGCCTGCACGGGCTGCTGCTCGCTTGCAGCGCGGCGCGGCAGAGTCCGACGTTCAATGAGCCAGGGCATCTGGTGGCGGGCGTGAGCGTGTGGCACTTCGGCCGGTTCGATGTGTACAGCGTCAATCCGCCGCTGGTGCGCGGGGTGGCGGGCTTGCCCGTGGTGCTAATTGGCGCAGAGACGGATTGGAGCGGGTTTCAAGAAGGGGTCGGGGCGCGGCCGGAGTTTACGCTGGGGGAAGCATTCGTGGCAGCCAACGGCGAGCGGGCGATGGCGTTGCTCACGCTGGCGCGATGGGCGTGTGTGCCGTTCAGCTTGTTGGGCGGGTCGGTGGTGTATGTGTGGGCGAGGGGGCTGGGGGCCGCCAGGAAGGATGAAGGCGGAAGGATGAAGGATGAAGTAGACGCGGAGAAAGCGGAGAGCTGAAAGCGGAAAGCGGAGCCTGTCTGGCCGATAGCCGAGAGCTAAAAGCCAAGAGCGACGAAACCCTCACCCTGCCCTCTCCCAAAAGGAGAGGGGAGCTGGCGGGCCTGCTCGCGCTGACGCTGTGGTGCTTTTGTCCGAACATTCTCGCGCATGGGGCGCTGATTACGCCGGATATGGGAGGCACGGCGCTGGCCGTGGCGGCTTGTTACACGTTCTGGCGGTGGCTGCAACGGCCGACCTGGTGGGGAACTTTGAGCAGCGGGCTGGTGCTGGGGTTGGCCGAGTTGGCCAAGACCACGCTGGTGGTGTTTTATCCGCTGTGGTTTGTGATGTGGATTGTTTATCGATGGAGCGAGCACGTGGA
>JBGTDH010000909.1:0-3979 GCA_041748435.1 Pirellulales bacterium | reverse complement strand
CTGCGGCGGCTTATCTCCCACGCCGCCAGCCGGCCCCCAGACGTGAATCTCCGGCTCGTGCTCGGTTTGCCGCGGGTCGCGCCGCAGCGCGTGGTAGATCTTGCCCGCGCTGTAGGTGCGGTATCCGTGATGAGCCAGGTGCTGTGGCAGCGGCACGGCGTCTTGCCACTGCCGCACGTTGCGGAACCAGGGGGCCAGGCCGTGAATGCCGGTGGTCGAGGGGCGCAGGGAGAGCATCAGACTGGTGCGGGAGGGATTGCACAACGGCGCCTGACAATGGGCATTGGCAAACAACGTGCCGCGCGCCGCGAGCGCATCGATGTGGGGCGTCTTGGCCAGCGGATGCCCTCCCAGGCAACCTAGCCAATCGTTCTGATCGTCGATCGCCAGGAACACAATGTTGGGCCGCTGCGCCGCGGAAGCCAGCGTGCCAAGGATCGTGAGCACCATCGCTAATCGCAGTACCATTTGCATCGCCGCCGTTTCCAAAGTGGTGAGGGTTTCCGCCACAGGCTGCGATGGAGAATACACCAGCCGCGCGGCGGGCGATACGCGCCGTCTGCCAAGGCGCCGCGCGTTCTGGTATCATCGGCTTGCAGACGCATTGATCACGTTTCCTCCGCCGCAGGAGATCTCTATGGCGCTCACTCCCAGCACAATGCTGCCCCTGGGCACAACGGCCCCCGACTTCAAGCTGCTCAACCCGACGACGGGCCAGACGGTTTCACTGGCCGACCACAAGCAAGCGCCGGCCCTGCTGGTGGTGTTCATGTGCAATCACTGCCCTTTCGTGAAGCACGTGGCGGCTGGCCTGGCCTCCCTGGCCAAGGAATATCAAGCCAAGGGCGTGGCCGTGGTGGGCATTAACTCCAACGATGCCGTGAAATATCCCGACGATTCTCCGGAGAAGATGAAACAAGAGGTGCAGGCTCGCGGCTACACGTTCGCTTACCTGTTCGATGCAGATCAGGCTGCGGCCAAAGCCTACCAGGCGGCCTGCACGCCCGATTTTTTCCTGTTCGATAAGGAGCAGAAACTGGCTTATCGCGGCCAGATGGATTCCAGCCGCCCCGATACCGGCGTGCCCGTCACCGGCGCCGACTTGCGAGCCGCGTTGGACGCGTTGCTGGCCGGACGCGAGCCTGCCCGCGATCAGAAGCCGAGCATTGGCTGCAACATCAAATGGAAGTGAGAGAAAAGGATGAAGGCGGAAGGATGAAGGATGAACAAGAGGGCCGGCTGTTCCCTGGTTCCCTGTCCCCTGTTCCCTTCATTAGCCGGCGAATTTTTCCAGAGGCCGGCGACGGCGCTGCCGACGAGGATAACCAGTAACACCAGGCCGCGCACGGATCGGCCGGAGCGTCTGCAATGCGCCCGATCATGGCGGGACTTTGCATTCTTTCAGGTAATGCTTATGACTCCCGAGCAGATTACGGCGGGCGCGCAAACCATTGCGCATCTGGATGTGTATTTCGAGGAGCTGCGGCTGCGGGCCGTCGAGCTGCGGCGGCAGATTGCGGCACGCGAGCGCGGTTACTTCACGCCCAGCGAAGACGAACAGTGCCGGCAAGTGCTGATCTCTTATTGGCAATCCCGTTGCGCGCTGTTCGAGCTGGTGAACACCTATCGCCATGACGCGCAGCTCTCCGACGAGCTGCGTCCCGCCGCGTTCCTGGTGGCGTACGCCGGGGCCGTGCTTCTGGTGCATGCCGCGCGGTTCCTGCGCGAAACCTTTGGGGACAGCCCGATTGTAATCGCGAAACTCAACGAGCCGGAGCCGCACTTCGGCATTCCGCCCTGCTTGTACCAGAGCGTGCAGCACTCGCTGACCAGCCCCAAGCATGCCTGGCACTTGTACCACGCGTTTCAGTACTATCACGGTCACGAGCCGCAACTTCGGGACTTGGCGCAGGAGCCGCGGTTGTCGCCCTGCCTGGCGGTCATTGAGCGGCTGGAGCATCGCTTGCATATCGATCAGGCCCAGTACGCGGCGGCGCGCCTGCGGCATCGGATCGAGCAGGCGCGCCGTGGTCTGCGGCAAGATCTGCTGGGCCGGGCGATCTATGGTCTGGTGAAGCTGGCCGGCAGCACCACGTCGCACATTTACACGCGTCCGGGGCACAAGCCCGACCTGCCGCCGGCCGTGCGGCAACAACTGGCGGCGCTGCTTCAACCGGGCGATGTGTTCGTCACGCGCAAGGAGCACGCCATGACCAACTATTTTCTGCCGGGCTTCTGGCCGCACGCCGCGCTCTACCTGGGATCGCCGGAGATGCTTGCCGAGATGGGAATCAACGAGCACGAGCATGTGCGGCCGCGCTGGGCGCGGCTGCTGGCTGGCGACACACATGAGACGCGGCGCGTGCTGGAAGCCATGAAGGATGGCGTGCAAATCCGTTCGCTCGATTCCCCGCTCAGCTCCGATGCCGTGCTGGTGCTGCGGCCCCGGCTGACCGCTAGCGAAATCGCGCAATCCTTGGCGCGGGGGCTGTTTCACGAAGGCAAGCCTTACGATTTCGACTTCGACTTTTCCCGCTCCGATCGCTTGGTTTGCACCGAGGTCGTGTACCGCTCTTATGAAGGCGCTGCCGGTATGCGGTTCGATCTGGTGCGCCGCGCCGGCCGCTTAACATTAGCCGCAGAAGACCTGATCCACATGGCTCTGAACGGGCAAGGATTCCAGCCACTGGCCGTGTACGTGCCCGGCCAGACATCGGCCTTGTGCCTGGGCGACGAGGCGGCACGTGTCGTGAGGGCCACGAGCGCGAGGTTCGCAGCATGCGCTACGCCCCCGGCCGCTACTTCTTGAGCTCGCGGATGTCTTTCTCCCGAGCCATGCATTGCTTTGTCAGGTCGGCGTCGCCGCTCTTCTTGGACGCGGCCACCGCGGTTAACGCAATCTTGTGGGCTTCTTTGATTTTGTCTAACAGCACCGCTTCATCGCTGATGCCCAACGCGGCCGTGGCCAAGGCCTTGTTGGCTTCTTCGCCCGCAGTGGCCTTGGCCGTCTCGAACAGCATGTCGGCCTTGAGCTTGATCGCATCGGCTGCGTACAGCTCGCCAAGCTTGTCGAAGGCCACGATCATGTTTTCAAAGTCACTTGCTTCGGCCGCGAGCTTGCCCGCCTCCAAGAGCAGCGTGTAGCGCACGACCGGGGTGTCGCTTGCCTCGGCGGCGCGTTGCAACAGCTTCACCGCCAGCGGGGCCTTCGTGGCCGCATCTTTGGCACCCGCGTAGTCGGCCTCGAACATCTGCCGCACTTCGGCGCGGGCCTGCGTCTCGTCCTTGCCGGTGGGCGCCTTAAAGCGTCCCTCCGCGCCCGGCTTCTCGCCCTGCGCCACGGCGGCGGTCGGTTCCACCAAAGGAACATTGAGCTCGGGGAGCAACTGTTCGGCCACAATCTTGGCGTCTCCGCTGATGGCCGTTTGCCACAAGTCCCGCGCTTTGGCGCGATCTCCCTTGGCGTGCATGGCCAGATAGGTTCCCAAAATGATCTTCGTGTTGTCGTCCTTACGCAGCCAACTCTCGGCCAGCGCGTAAGCGTGATCGAAAGGCAAATTGGCGATCTGATAGGTATTGATCTGACCTTGTTCGCGAAACTTCAGCGTTTGCGGTTGCACTTCGACCACGGCGACGGGTGTGCCCTTAACCGTGAGCTCCCCCGGGACTTCCAAACCCTTGATGCCTTCACGAACCGCCTTGTCAAACTCCTGCGTGTATTTGGCCAGGGCCTCGACCCGATCGATCTCGTCCTCGCGATTGGCGGCCTCCGCCTTACGAGCCGTCGCGATGTGCGTGCGCGCCGCGCTCACCTCTCCCTTGCCCAAGGCGCCGCGAGCCAGACCGAGCGCCTGCGTGACCGCCTCTTCCTTCTTCGCATCGGGTACGGGAGGCGTGGGCGTCGGCCTAGGCGGCGGTGGCGTGGGCGTTGGCTTCGGATCCGGTATTTCGGACGGCGGCGCAACCGGCTTCTTCTCAG
>JBGTDH010000908.1:0-6356 GCA_041748435.1 Pirellulales bacterium | reverse complement strand
GGCTGGCACCTCTCGGGCGAAGCGGCCGTGCTGCTGCAATCGGCGCGGGCTGGCGCGCCGCCTCCCCTCACAAAGAATCCTTAACGGAAGCCCTGCATGAGCTCTGCCACGCTGGAATTAAACCCAACCACGGAAACTTCCGTCGACGAGCCACGACCGCTCTTGGCGCGAGAGTGGCTCGTGACCAACGGTTTGGGCGGTTACGCCTCCGGCACGGTCTCCGGCGCTTGCACGCGGCGCTATCATGGATTGCTCATCGCCGCTTTGCCCGCCCCGCTGGGCCGGACGGTAATGTTCAATCATCTGGCAGAGGAAGTGCGTTTTCGGGACCGCAGCGGTGCACGCCTGGACGCGGAAGATCTGGCCGACGCCCATGCCGCCAAGCGCGATCTGCCGCTGCGCGAGTTTCGTCTGGAGCATGGCTTGCCCGTGTGGAGCTATGTCATCGGGCCAGTCAAGCTTGAGAAACGGGTACTGTTGCCGTACCTCCAAAACTCCGTCTACGTGACGTATCGGTTATTGGAGGCGCCGGCCACGGTGCGGCTGCGATTGCACCCCAGCGTTCACTTCCGGATGCACGAGGCCCCCGTGACAGGCCTGATTCCCGACTCGCATCATGTGGCGGCCAAGGGCAGCCGTTTCGAGATTCACGGCGATCCGTTTCCGCCGCTGCGCGTTCATCTGCTCGCAAAGAAAGGCAATCTGGTGCTCAACGGCGGCGCCATCCGCGAAGTGAATTATCTTACCGAAGACGCGCGCGGCTATGAGCACATGGGCCAGTTGTGGAATCCCGGTTACTTTCGCGCTGATCTGGCGGAAGGGGAGCAAGCGACGCTGGTGGCCAGCACGGAAGCCTGGGACACGCTGCAAGCCGTCGATCCCGAGGCGGCCCTGGCGCACGAAATCCGGCGGCGGGAGCAATTGATTGCGCACGTCGGCGGAGAAGGGCAAGCATCGATCGTGCCGCAACTGGTGCTGGCTGCAGATCAGTTCATCATCCGCCCCAACACGCGTATGGCCGATGCCGCCATTGCCCATGCGGCCGGCGACGACGTGCGCACCGTGATCGCCGGTTACCATTGGTTTACCGATTGGGGCCGCGACACCATGATCAGCCTCGAAGGTCTGTTCCTGGCCACCGGCCGCCACGGCGAGGCTGGCTACTTGCTGCGAACCTTCGGCCGCTACGTGCGCGACGGCCTGTTGCCAAACTTGTTTCCTGAAGGCGAACGGGAAGGGCTGTATCACACGGCGGATGCCACGCTGTGGTTCTTCCACTCCTTGCATCGCTATCTGCTGGCCACCGACGATCGCGGCACTTTGGAGCTGCTGCTTCCCACGCTGCGTTCCATCGTGGAGCATCATCTGCGAGGCACGCATTTTGGCATTCACGTCGATCCCGAAGATGGCTTGTTGGTGCAGGGAGCGCCGGGCTATCAGCTCACCTGGATGGACGCCAAAGTGGGCGATTGGGTGGTCACGCCGCGGCGCGGCAAGGCCGTGGAGATCAACGCGCTGTGGTACAACGCGCTGCGGCTGCTGGAACATTGGACCCACGAAACGGGCGACGATGCGGCGGCGACAGATCTGGCGAAGCGGGCCGAAGCCACCCAGGCCGCCTTCAACCGTCGCTTCTGGTACGAAGACGGCGGCTATCTCTACGACGTGATCGAGGGCGAGCAGGGAAACGATCCCGCGCTGCGGCCCAATCAACTGCTGGCGATCTCACTCGATCATCCCGTGTTGGAGAGCGGCCGCTGGAAGGCCGTGGTCGATCAGGTGACAACCCACTTGCTCACGCCGGTGGGCCTGCGAAGCCTGGCGCCGGCTCATCCCGATTACAAGCCAACGTATGACGGCGACCTGCGCGCGCGCGACGCGGCCTATCATCAGGGCACAGTTTGGGGCTGGCTGATCGGTCCCTTTATCGACGCCTGGCTGCGCGTGCATCCCTATGAGGCGTCCGAGGCGCACAAGTTCCTGGCCGGCTTCGCGCCGCACTTGAACGATGCCGGCATCGGCTCGATCAGCGAGATCTTCGACGCCGAGCCCCCCTATCATCCCCGCGGCTGCATCGCCCAAGCTTGGAGCGTGGCGGAAGTGCTGCGGTGCCACGTGCTCACAACTCGCTCGCCGCACGGCGAGCGGGGGACGTAAGTCCCCTGGTACGTAGATCCCCTGCTGCGCGATGCCCGCGGGGGCTTACGCCGCCCGGCTCGCCAGTTGCGCCAGCGACAACGAGCTAGCAAATCGGCGCCAGCATGATCCACGTTTGATCTTCTGCCTGCGCCGGGGAGTTGATACGATCCCGCCCCTTAGCTTGCCCCCGTTGCGCTTGCGCGCCGTCGGTCATGGAGGACCGCGATGAAGGTTTTGGCCCTCACGGAAGCCCCCAACCACGTCTGCTATCGCTACCGCATCGAGGCGTTTGCCTTGGCGCTGGCCGAGCGGGGCTGGACGCTGGAATCGCTGCCGTTGGCCGCGCAGACATTTCCTCGCAGCACGCAATTGCGGCAAGCGTCGGCCGCCGACGTCGTGATCTTGCAGCGCCGCATGCTGCCGCTGTGGCAGTTGCGTATGCTGCGCAAAGCCGCCAAGGTGCTGGTCTACGATTTCGACGACGCACTCTTCTATCGCGATAGCTACAACCGCAAGGGGCCGCTCAGTTGGACGCGGCTGGCGCATTTCTGGGCCACGATCTACGCCGCCGATGCCGTCACGGCCGGCAACGCCTACCTGCAAGAGCAGGCCTCCGCGTACATCGAGCCGGACCGCGTGCACCTGGTGCCCACCTGTGTCGATCCGCAACTTTATCCGTTGGCCCTGCATCGCCGCCGGGCTGCGCAGATCAAGCTCATCTGGATTGGCCAGCACAGCACGCTCAACTGCTTGCACCACGCGCAAGCGGCACTCACTGCCGCGGCGCACGCCCTCCCAGGTCTGCAACTGCGTGTGGTCTGCAATTGCTTTCCGGATCTCGAGACCATCGAAGTTGTACCCCGGCAGTGGTCGGCCGCCAGCGAAGCCGCCGAGGTAGCCGATGCCGATGTCGGCATCAGTTGGCTGCCCGACGATCCCTGGAGCCTGGGAAAGTGCGGCCTCAAGGTCCTGCAATACATGGCCGCGGGCTTGCCCGTCATCGCCAATCCGGTGGGCATGAATCGTGAAATGGTGCGGCATGGCCAGACGGGCTTTCTGGCATCGACGCCCGCCGAATGGTCGAGTGCAGTGACAACGCTGGCCGAGAATCCGGCGCTGCGATCGAAAATGGGCGCGGCCGCCCGCGCGATTGTCCAACAGCAGTACAGCGTGGCTCGCTGGGCGCCCGAGTTTGCGGGCCTGATCGATCGGCTGCCGCACCTTGCGTCCGCGCCCATGCTGGATCTGGATCGCTTCTCTTCCGAGGCGTTGCATCCTGCCGCCCGCAGCCTGGAAAGGGCGGCCTGAGGCGTGAATGCCCTGCGACTGCTGGCCGCGTTTTCGCTTTCGTTCGCGCTGGCGCTCGCCGGCTGTGCTCGCTGGCATAAGTCCCAGACGGCCGCCCCGGTGAGCAATAGCATCGTGCGGGATCAGCTCGTCGTGCATAGCGATTGGCCGATACCCAGCCAGCATCGCATGGTCGAAGAGTTGTGTCAGCAGCGCTGGGATGTGCTCGGCAAGCTCAGCCTGCCGCCGTCGAACGAGCCGATCCACGTGTTTCTGTTCGACACCAGCGACCGCTTCAACGCCTTCATGCGTGTCCATTATCCCGACTTTCCCGTGCGGCGGGCCTTCTTTGTGGAGACCGACACGCGGCTGGCGGTCTATGCGCACTGGGGCGATCGCGTGGCCGAAGACTTGCGGCACGAAGTGGCACACGGCTATCTGCATTCCGTGGTGCCCAACCTGCCGCTGTGGCTCGACGAGGGGCTGGCCGAATACTTCGAAGTCCCGCGCGGACACGGCGGACTCAATAGCCCGCACGTGATCGAGCTAGGCGATCGCCTCTCGACCGGCTGGCGTCCCGATCTGCGGCGTCTGGAGACCATCACCTCCGTGGGCGAGATGACGCAGTTGCACTACGCCGAAAGCTGGCTGTGGGTGCACTTCCTGCTGGAGACTTCGCGCGAACGGCAAGACTTGCTGCGCACGTATCTCACACGTCTGCGCAGCACGGCTGCACCCAGCCCGCTGTCGCTTGAGATCCGACGTCTCCATCCTTACCCGGAGGGCATGCTGGTCGAATACTTGCAGCATCTGGTGGCGCGCAACTCAGGTTAGTCGCGGCGCACGGTTCATGGCTTCGTCGTGCTGGGCCCTGTCCCAAGTGGTCGTATCATTCGCCCCCCTACACCCCCGCTGATACGACACCCCTCGTACCGGTGGTAACTGATACGACCCCGCGGGAAGCAAACACGGATGGTATGCCGCATACCACCGTGGTTTGTTCGACCACCTGCTTGCACCTGCTTGGCACCTGATTGTCATGGCAACCCCCGCAGATTCTCGCGCTTCGACATGCTCCGCAAACACATCCGCGCTTCGACTTTTTCCCGCAACGCCGCGTCGATGCACCGATATTGTAATGAGTCATTGGTCGGCGGGCCTCCTCTGTTTAACCGCTTTACATACATAGCAACGCAATGTATGATGCGGGCATGATTGAAAAGGAACTGGTGGCTGCCTCAACCGAACCGTTGATTTTGTCCCTGCTCGCCAAGGGTGAAAGCTACGGTTACGAACTGATTCAGGAAGTTAAAGAGCTTTCCGGGGATAAAATTAAGTGGACGGATGGCATGCTTTACCCGGTGTTGCACCGGATGGAGAGCAACGGTTGGATCAAGTCTCGCTGGGTGGAGATGGAGAACGGACGCAAGCGCAAATACTATTCAATCAAGAAGGACGGTCATCAAGCCCTCAAGGATAAGCGCGAGCAATGGACGATGATTTCTTCCGTCCTTGGCGGTTTATGGAAAGGACAACGTGTTTAACCTCGAACAGTCCCTCTCAGAATGGCGGGGGCAGATGCTGTCCGGCGGCGTCAAGAATCCAGACATCGTGGACGAACTGGAAAGTCATCTGCGCGAGGACTGGGCACGGCGGGTGCAGTCGGGAGAAAGCGAGGAGCAAGCATTTGAGGGGGCCGTGCAAGGCGTTGGCCAAGCCAGCTTGCTCAAACACGAATTCGCAAAACTCGGCGGAAAAAGGTGGGCGTGGCTGAGGAAACTAAAGGGCGCCATAGCCGGGACTTTTGTTCCGGTTCCCTCTTTGAGCACATTTACCCCTGGCGCGCGGTGGACATTGGAACTGGCCCGGCAGGAAGCCCCCCGCCTTAATCACGGTTTTGTCGGCACGGAACACGTCCTGCTCGGCCTGCTGGCCTTGGACGACGGAGTTGTCCCGAATATTTTAAAAACTATGGGAGTGGATCGTGAAGGCGTAAGACGGCAAATCGAGCATTGGATGAGTACTTTTCCACCCGGCAAAATTCCGGGCCGCGCTCCATACACTCGTCGGGTCAGAAAATCTCTCTACTTTGCCGCCAGGGAAGCCAAGGTCTCCCAGAATGCTCCCGTCGGAGCCGAACATATCTTGCTCGGCCTGGTCCTGGAAGGTGACGGCGTGGCGGGGTGTGTTCTGAGGGATTTCGGTCTCAGTGCTGAATCGACCCGGGAGGAAATCACGAGGGAGGTGGGCCGGAACCGATGTGGCGGTATGGACGAGCAATTGGAAAATCGCCTTCGGTTCTTGCGGAAAGCAAACACGGATGGTATGCCGCATTCCGACCGTGGTTTGTTAGACCACCTGCTTGGCACTCGCCAGTTGTTGGTCGAGTGGGAAGCGCGACCCGCGCTCTGTGACGCGGGTTTATTCCATTCGGTTTATGGCACGGGATATTATGAACTGCAGGCCGTACCGCTGACCATGCGGAATGAAGTGCAGCAATTGATTGGAGAGGAGGCGGAGTCGTTGGCGTGGTTATTCTGCATGATACGTCGCGAGACTTTATGGCAGAACCTGGGACGGGAAGGAGAATTGAGAGTTCAGCATCGCTTGACTGACGAATGGCTTCCGCTCACAAAAATCCAGTTTCAAGATTTGTTTACGCTGGCATTAGCCAATTCATTGGAGGCATTTCCGAGATGTTCCTGGATGGAGCGTCGCAACTTGCGCAGGGGTCTCCGGCAGGATCGGGCCTTTGCTATCCCACCGGCCCAAAGGGCGATCGACCGCATTGATGTTCAGTGGTGGGAATTTTGGAAATGAGGGATCAGCCGCCTCACCATGAGCTGTAGCGAACCCGGCCATCGCGCTGTGGTTGAAATCCACGCGCCCTGCGCGCCGGGTCGCTGAGCTTGGGTCGTTAGCCAGCCCGC
>JBGTDH010000907.1:0-3214 GCA_041748435.1 Pirellulales bacterium | reverse complement strand
CGTCGGTCCGGCGGATGTACCGGTTGCGGGCGGAAAGTGTTTGACGGCGTGCGGATGGCGAGATAACTTCGTTGAGAGTCTGACCGAGTTAGGGTGCGAGACCTGCGCGGTCCGTTCCGGTGGCCTCGCACACTAAATACTCGTTCGGCGGCAGACGCAGAGGGCTTCCGGTGGGCGACGACCTGATCTCCGTGATCGATGTCGCTCTGAAGCACGGCAAGCGCAAGGCGACCGTCTTCAAGGTGTTGAAGCGGTTGGGAATCGAGCCAACGAAGCGACGCAGTTTGGAGAGCAACAATCAGTTGGTTGCATGTATCACACAAAACGAGCTCCGGTTAGTTGTGATCGAAATGCAAGCCCTCACCACGAGAGCTCATTCTGATCGGAGTAGCGGTGAAGCGTTGGACGATTTCGTGTCCACGGAGGTCGGAGTTTTCTATCTCATTCGACTCGAACCAGAGTTGGACCCAAATCGATTCAAAGTTGGGTTTGCCGCAAGCATGTCGGAGCGACTTAGGCATTTGCGGTGTTCAGCACCATTCGCCACAGTCGTTCAAACGTGGCCCTGCCGTCGGCTTTGGGAAAAGACTGTCATCGAATCGGTGGCAGCCGGGTGCGAACGCCTCCACACGGAGGTGTTCCGTGCTGCCTCGCTGGAGGTGATCATTGCTAGATGCGATACGTTTTTTGCAATCATGCCGCCCGTGCAGGCGAGCACAGTGCCTGCTCCCGAATTGTCATTGCCCTTTGTAAAGGCGCTTCACAATCCAACGACGACCTTGCGAGCCTAAGCCCGAGTCGTGGCACGTCGGCGCCGACTATAGGGTCGCGGGGAAACTAGACGTAACTCATCCATGATAAATCGACGTGGGGCGCGACCGGTGTTAGAATTGGCAGCGGATGCAGTCCAGAGTCGGAGAAGACCCATGAGTACAACACTTGCAAACGGTCCCAATAATGGCGTTGCCATCCTCGACCGGGTGTTGGGGCCGGATCATGGATCGTTGACGCCGGAGGCTGCCGAGAGCTTGTTAGCGCTCAAGTTCAAGCCGGAAGACAAGCGGCAGATGAATCGATTGGCTGCCAAGGCCCGCCGAGGAACGCTGACCGATTACGAGCGATTTCAGGCGGAGCAGTTCAATCTGGTTAGCCACCTGCTGGCGCTGCTCCAGGCAAAAGCCCGCGTCGCGCTACAGTCACGGGACGCGTCGACACGATGAAGGCGTCGTTGCGGCGCAAGGTGTGGCTCAGGGCCGCAGGCCGGTGTGAGTACTGCCACATGCCCAGCCACTATTATCTTGCGCCTTATCAGATCGATCATGTCATCGCACAGCAGCACGGTGGACGGACCGTTCTTCGCAATTTGGCCCTCGCCTGTTTCCATTGCAACCTTCACAAGGGACCGAATTTGGCCGGCCGGGATCCCAAGTCCAGGAAGCTGACTCGACTGTTCCATCCCCGGCTGGATCGTTGGGAATTTCACTTCCGCTGGCGAGGCGCAAGACTTGTCGGCGCCACCGCCATCGGGAGAACCACGATCCAAGTTTTGGACATGAATCACGCCGCGCTGATACTCGTGCGACGAGCTCTCTTGGAAGCCAAATCTTGGAAGGGCTAACTACCCGCGCGCCAAGTCGAGTTTTTTCAGAACCTTCGGCAAGTATTGATTGGCTCCGAACGATGTGGATGTCGTCGTCTTTGCCTGGTGAGGCGATATAACGGTTCGGCCACAATCTTAATCTCAGTGTTACCCGTCGACTGACCGCCGGTGAATCTGTGATTACGCTTCCGACTCCGCCATGATAATCACGTGCCAGATGCCGGGGCCGTGGACGCCGGTGGTCAGGCGGAGCTCGATGTCGCCGGTCTTGCTGGGGCCGGTGATGAGCACGAGGTTGCTGGCGAGATGCTCCAGACCGGTGGATTGCAGTTGAGCGAAGAGATCGAACAGGTCGGGCAAGATCTGGCTCTGTTCCACAATGGCCACATGCACCGGTGGCAGCAGACTGGCCATCCGCTCCGTGCCGGGACCGCTGGCCATCGCCAGACTGCCGGTTTCGGCGATCGCATACATCGCGCTGGTGATGCCAATCTGTGCGGCCAGCGCTTGCTCGCGTTGCTCGGAGGGAGGAAGGTTGCGAAGACTGCTGTGCGTGATCCCGCGCACACCGAGGGAGGCCAGCAACTCTGTCAGGCCCATGCGTTCCAACAGGGGATGTTCCCAGCACAGAGCCGTCGCCGGGCCCAGGTCGACGAGGATCTCGCGAAGCTTGTCGCGGGCAGCAGCGTGGTCGGCCACGCGATGGGCCAGCCCGCCTACGGCGGTAATCTCGGTCGCCAGGCGTTCGGCCAGATCGAACCCGCCGCCCACGTAGCCCACGTCGGACGGGATATCGTGGCGGACGTGAACGCGATAAGCGCGGCCTTGATGGGCGGCCTCGCGCACGCGATTGAGAAACGCTTCGCGATTCACGGGCCGCCCTCCCGTCGCCACCAGTCGCGAAAGCGCTCCGCCGCGGGCGCGGGAAAGTCTCGCGACTGCGTCCAACCGTGCAACTGTCCCGGCATCCGCGCCAGCCATCCGCGGCGCGCAAACCAGCGGCCGAGGGTGCGCGAGGCCAGCCAAGTGCCCATGCGATACCAGCGCGGGCTGCGCATGGCGCGGGCCCAGAGTCGATAAGCGGTGCGTTCCGCCAATCCCAGCTCGCCCGGCTCGTGATGCAGTTTGTCCCGCAGTTGAATCAGCATCTCCGGAATGGCGATCTTCACGGGGCAGGCCTCCTGGCACGCGCCGCACAAACTGGAGGCATGCGGCAGGTGATGGTTGGCGACGAGGCCATCGTAAAGGGGCGTGAGCACCGCGCCGATTGGCCCGGCATACACGCCGCCGTAAGCATGGCCCCCCACGTTGCGATAGATCGGGCAGGCGTTGAGACACGCGCCGCAACGGATGCAAAACAGGCTCTCCCGCAGCGGACCACTTAAGATGCGCGAGCGGCCATTGTCCAGCACCACGAGATGGAACTCGTCGGGACCGTCGAGTTCTCCCGGTTGCCGCGGGCCGGTGATCAGCGAGGTGTAGATGGAAAGCTTCTGGCCCGTGGCCGCGCGCCCCAGCACTTTGAGAAACACCGGCAGGTCGGCCATGCGCGGGATGACTTTCTCGATGCCCATCAGGGCGATATGAACACGCGGCAGCGTGGTGGTGAGGCGG
>JBGTDH010000906.1:0-8642 GCA_041748435.1 Pirellulales bacterium | reverse complement strand
GAGGGGTTTAACAACAAGCTAAAACTGATCACCAGAAAATCGTATGGCTTCCGCACGCAAGAAGCCTACGAAACGGCCCTCTACCACAACCTCGGAGCCCTTCCGGAGCCCAAATCCACCCACAGATTCTTCTGAAGAGGCAATTCCTTAGGCCACCGCACCGGTTTGTTCGACGTGCTGGCCCGCCTGCCGCCGGCAGACAGTCAACAGATCGCCGCCGAGGCGCGGCTCAGCGAGCGCTATGTCCGCGAATGGTTGGGGGCCAAGCAGCCAAACTGGCGTCAGCAACGCCTAAAGCATGCCGCGCGGCAGATCGCCCGCAGGCTCTTCGCGATCCGTGCCGAAGTTGACTCTCACGCTAGAGGCTCGCTGATCGGGCAATCACGTGGTGTGCGCGCCCTGCGTTTCCACATACACGGCATACAGCGAGGTGCTGCCGGTCATGAACAGGCGATTGCGCTTCGTGCCGCCGAAGCAGACGTTGCTGCAGATCTCCGGGAGCAGAATCTGGCCGATTCGCACACCATCGGGGGCGAAAATATGGACGCCGTCGTAGCCGTCCCCGACCCAACCGGCGCTGGCCCAGATGTTGCCATCAATATCGCAGCGAATGCCGTCGGCGAACCCGGCCTTGATCTCGGTGCCGCCCCCCTTGGTTGGCATCTGTAAATTCATCGAGGCAAACTCTCGCCCCTTCGCGAGCTTCTTCTCATCCACCACGTCCCAGACCTTGATGTTCTTGGGAGCATCGGGATAGTGCGATGCCCCGGTGTCGGCCACGTACAGTTTCTTGTAATCGGGCGAGAAGCAGACGCCGTTGGGCTTGTAGATATCGTCGGCCACCTTTTCCAACTTGCCGCTCGCGCCGTCGATGCGATAGATGGCTTCCTTGAGCTGCAAGTCGCCCTTGTTCCCCTCGTAGTTCATCAGGCTGCCATAGCCGGGATCGGTGAACCACACGTCGCCGTTGGGATGGACCACGCCGTCGTTGGGAGCATTCAGCGGCTTGCCCTCGAACTTGTCGGCCAGCACGCTGATCTTGCCGTTGTACTCGTAACGCACCACGCGGCGGTTGCCGTGCTCGAACGATATCTGCCGGCCGATGTGGTCGAACGTGTTGCCGTTGGAGTTGCCCGCCGGGTTGCGGAATACGCTTACATGGCCGTCTTCTTCCAGCCACCGCAACTGGATGTTGTTAGGGATGTCGCTCCACAGCAGATAGCGGCCGACGCCATTCCAGGCTGGCCCTTCGGCCCACAACATCTGATCGCTGTGGTAGAGCCGCTGAATGGGCGTGTTCCCCAGCTTGTATTTCTTGAAGCGGTCGTCCAGCGTCACCAGGTCCGGATCGGGGTAACGCACCGGCTGCGCATGGGGACCGTACTCGCGGGCGAGAACCTCGGAGGCGCCCAGAATAGCTGCCGCCGCGCCGCCGAGCGTGGTCAAAAACGATCGTCGCGCGAATTCTGCCGAGTCGTTAGGAGTCGTCATCATGGAAGAAACTCACAAGGTGGAAAGAATAGGCAGGAGAGTTGGTTTGAGATTAGACTCGCGGCCCCCTCGAATCAACAGTTGCAGCGAAATTCGGCAACGCTGCCCAGACTGCGGCAGCCCTCTGCAGGTTTTTCAGGCACGCATCCAAAGTCGTTATGCCGATTTCAACCTGTCAATCTTTTTTTAAGACACACGCGTATAGGGACTTAACGACTGCAGACCCTGGAATCCCATTGACTTGGCATGCACCTTGCAAAAAGGGTCAAACAACGAAGCCAGCCAATGGAACACGGTGAGACAGGAGAGCCAGGATGAACGCGGTGCTGACACGAGTAGACTCCCCCGATCGCGAGTTGGAACGCCGCGTGCTGAACTTCCTGCACGGCTGGCAGATGCCAGGCCTGCGGCACGTGGAAGTCGAAGCTCAAAGCGGCACAGTAACTCTGCGTGGCACCGTAAACAGTTTTTATGAGAAGCAACTTTCCCAGCAGTGTTGCCGCCGCGTGGCGGGCGTGCTGAAGCTGATCGACGGCGTGAGCGTGGCTGCTACCCGCCGCGCCTCGCCGGCACTCAACTAACAAACACTTGATCCAGAGGATATTCAGGCAACATCTCTCACCCCCACGAGAGCGGCCCCGGGGAGTTCTACTTGCCCCCATTTCCCCTACTCCCCGGGGCTTTTTTTCTTGCACGCACGCTGCGCCAGAGCCGTATCCCTAGCGATACTGATTCCGTGCGATTAATTGGTTCGCCATGGGGGCGTTCGAGGATTCGAGATTGAAAAGCGCGGTCACGATTTCGGCCGGGCGCATGTTTTTTCTTCGATCGTCCTCCTCGTATACGACGAGCAGACCCCAGTGACTGCCACCCAGTCCTCGAGCAAATTCATGCAAGGCCTCAAAGTCTCGGGCGTTGCGCGTGAGGATTTAAGATATCCCTTGGCCATTGCCGACTGCCGACTGCGAGCCCGCTCGCCGGCCAGGAACTCCTCCTGTGCATGCACATAGTCCAAGGCCTCCAGCACTGCCGTCACCGGAATGCGATACGAGGCCGCGACTTCCTCAGGGGTCAGGCCTTCGTTTTCCATATCGCTAACCAACGATTGGGCGCGCACACTCGTCCCCCCGACGAACAGTTCGCGATAGCGCGAACCGGGGCGCTCCGCCAAATAGCGGTAGATTTTCACGGCATCAAGCACGCGTTGCTGGAGATCTTCCATTTGCCCGTCCCTTGGTGCCCCTCGAGAATACCCAGCGAACCCCTTCATTGCTTCCCAATCATACTCTGCAGGCACGCTCCCAGCCGTAACCCAAGGATTTACACGCGTTCGAAGATCGTGGCGATGCCTTGGCCCACGCCGATGCACATGGTGGCCAGGCCCAACGTGGCGTTCCGGTCGAGCATGCTGTTGATGAGCGTAGCCGTGATCCGCGCGCCGCTGGCGCCCAGCGGGTGGCCGATGGCGATCGCGCCGCCGCGCACATTCAGCTTGCCTTCATCGATCGAGAGCATCCGCGCGCAGGCCAGCGTCTGCGAGGCAAACGCTTCGTTGATCTCGATCAGATCGATGTCCTTCAGTGTCATGCCAGCCCGCTTGAGGGCCTTGTGCGTGGCGGGCACGGGCCCTGTTCCCATCACGGCTGGCTCGACGCCCACTACTGCGGTGGCTACGATCCGCACCAGCGGCTTGAGGCCCAGCGCCTTGGCCTTCTCGTCCGACATGATCAACAATGCCGCGGCGCCGTCGTTCAGAGGGGAGCTGTTCCCGGCCGTCACCGTGCCAATCTCCGGCATGAAGGCGGGCTTGAGCTTTGCCAGCGCCTCGAGGCTGGTGTCCATGCGGATACACTGATCGACCGTGACCAGCACGCGGTTGCCGGCTTCGTCGCGCCCCCAGGTGGGCAGAATCTCGCGCGCGAATCGACCCTCGGCGGTGGCTTCCGCGGCTCGCTGATGACTGCGATGAGCGAAGGCGTCTTGCTCTTCGCGGCTGATGCCCTGTGTTTGCGCCAGAAACTCGGCCGTGAAGCCCATGTGCAACGCGCCCTTGGAGGTGCGATGGAACAGCTTGGGGTTGAGATCCAACCCGGTGTCCATCGGGATGTGCTGCATGTGCTCCAGACCGCCGACGATCTGCACATCCTCGAAGCCGGCCATGATGCTGTGAGCCGCCTGATTAATGGCTTGCAGGCTGGAGCCGCACAGGCGATTGATCGTCGCCCCGCCGGTCTCCAAGGGGAGGCCTGCCATCAGGGCCACGGTGCGGGCCACATCGAAGCCCTGCTCGCCGGTCTGCTGGGTGTTGCCCATCACCACGTCTTCGATCTCGGCCGGATCGACGCCGCTGCGTTCGACGAGGGCGCGGACCACCGCGGCCGCCAGATCGTCCGAGCGCACATCCCGGAAGATGCCCTTCTCCTTGTGGGCCCGCCCGATCGGCGTGCGGAGAGCATCGATAATGACAGCTTGTTTCATGGCCATGGGATGCGACGTGCGATGGGGTGCGAAAACCGGATACAGTATCGTATCCGTTCGCAGCCCGCGGGCAAGCTGGAGTCGGATCGTCCGCAGCGGCGCCGCTGATTACGGTTTCGCGCGACACCAAGCTCTTGTTGCGGCCCCGGCCGGGGAACTTGTATCCTGATCGACAGGCAGGTACGCTTCGATCAAAGGCTTCACGAGGAGATGGATCATGTTCCCGACCTACCCTGCCGTTGTTCGTGCCGGCCAGCTTGAGTGGGAGGCCGGCGGGCCGCCCGACGACGCCGTTCGCGTCCATGGTGGCGCGGCGGTGTCCCTGCGTCAATCGCGAAAGATGTCGCTGGGCGATGCCCTCGTGGCGGCGACGGCACTCGTGTTCGGACGGGAGCTACTGACGCGCAATGTCAAGGACTTTGCGGGAGTGCCAGGACTCGTCGTCGTGGACCCCCTCGCCGCCGGCGACCCTGCCTGAGAACTGCCGGGATCGGTTGGGCGTGCCTTTCTGCGGGCCCCCAGGGACGAGCCGAGAAATCTTTTATCTCCTTGTCGATTCGCGCGGGAGCCGTTCGACTTCCCTGTAGAACGGGGCCTACAAACTGTTTTCACCGCGAGTGCCTGCCATGAAATACCTGCTGCTGGTGTACGCCGACGAAGGGGTTCTGACCGACGACTACCGCCAGAAGTGCTACGTCGAGTCGGCCCAACTGGCCCGCGATTTACACGCATCGGGGCAGTATGTTTCCGCCTCGCCGCTGCATCCGGTGGCCACCGCCACCAGCGTGCGCCTGCGGGATGGCAAGCGGATTGTGACCGATGGCCCGTTTGCCGAGACGCGGGAGCAACTGGGCGGCTTCTACCTGATCGAAGCCCGCGATCTCGACGAAGCGATCGGCATTGCCGCCAGGATTCCGCCGGCCGCGGTGGGAACCATCGAGATCCGCCCCGTGATGGAAATGGCCGGGCTGCCGTGAAACCGTGGCACGGACAACAGTGGTCGACAAACTCTGTACACAGGGAATATCGATGCAACCGCCGCAACCGCAGAAGGAACACCAGTGGCTCCAGTACAAGGACGTGATCGAATTCTTGAGCGACGATCACCGCGTGCTGTCTTCGCAACTGTTGGGCGAGGACGGAACGTGGCTCAAGTTCATGACGGCCCACTGCCGGCGTAAGAAGTAACAGGTCCTTCGGAAGTGGCGAACCGCAGATAGCACGGATCGTGAGGGGACGACGCGGATAAGAATAAATCGAGATGAGTCAGAAACTGTGAAGGAGATTCTATGAGCGGCGTTCGGGTTTTGGTCGGCACGCGTAAAGGGGCGTTTATTCTCACCTCGGATGGGAAGCGGCAGAAGTGGGATGTCAGCGGCCCGTTGTTTGGCGGCTGGGAGCTGTATCACATGAAGGGTTCGCCGCTGGATCCGAATCGGATCTATGCCTCGCAGTCCAGCGGCTGGTTCGGGCAGATTATCCAGCGCTCCGACGATGGCGGGCTGACATGGCATCAGCCGGGAACGCCGGCCGGCGAGCCGACCACCACGCCGGACGGCATGGCCAAGGCGGAGAGCAATAAGTTCGTCTACGATGCTTCCCCCGAGACCGGCCGGCCGATCACCACGCATCAGTGGTACGACGGAACGCAGCACCCGTGGGAATTCAAGCGGGTCTGGCATCTGGAGCCGTCTCTGTCCGACCCCGACGTGGTCTACGCCGGCGTGGAAGATGCCGCGCTGTTCCGCTCCACCGACGGCGGCATGAACTGGCACGAGCTGGCCGGACTGCGGGCCGTGCAGGGAGAGCGTTGGACGCCCGGCGCCGGCGGTATGGGCTTGCACACCATCTTGCTCGATCCGGCCAACCCCCACCGCATCTATGTGGCCATCTCTGCCGCGGGCGCGTTTCGCACGGACGACGGGGGCCAGACCTGGAAGGTGATTACCCGCGGGCTGAAGTCGAAGTACATGCCCGATCCGAACGCGGAGGTGGGTTTCTGCGTGCATAATCTGTCGCTGAATCCCGCGCGGCCGGATGTGCTGTTCATGCAGTTGCACTGGGATGTGATGCGCTCCGACAACGCCGGCGATTTGTGGCGCGAGATCAGCGGCAACCTGCCCAGCGATTTCGGCTTCCCGATCCAGGTGCATGCCCACGAGCCGGACACGGTGTACGTGGTGCCGATCAAGAGCGATTCGGAGCATTACGTGCCGGACGGCAAGCTGCGTGTGTATCGCAGCCGCTGCGGAGGCGACGAGTGGGAGCCGCTGACCAACGGCCTGCCGCAGAGCGATTGCTATGTGAATGTGCTCCGCGATGCAATGGCCGTCGACAAGCTGGACGAGTGCGGCGTCTACTTCGGCACGTCCGGCGGTCAGGTCTATGCTTCGCGCGACAGCGGCGACCACTGGACGCCCATCGTCTCCCACTTGCCCCCGGTGCTCTCCGTGGAAGTGCAAACGCTCGAGTAGAAACATGCCCCACATCATTCGCATCGAGCTGCCCTATCATTTGCGAACCCTCGCGCAAGTGGCCAGCGAAGTGCAGTTGGAGGTTGCGGCGCCGGTCACGCAGCGCGCGGTGCTGGATGCCTTGGAGGCCCGGTATCCCATGCTCCGCGGCACCATTCGCGATCAGGCATCGGGCCGGCGACGAGCGTTGTTAAGGCTCTATGCCTGCCAGGAAGACTTGTCCCACGAATCGCCCGATGCTCTTCTGCCCGCGGCCGTGGCCGAGGGAAAGGAGCCGCTGCTGGTGGTCGGCGCGCTGGCGGGAGGATAGCACGGCGAGCGGCGGATCGCGATCACTCGCCGTCGTCCCAGGGATTGGTCTTCTGCCGGGGGGGCGCTTTCTGCGCTTCCGCGGCCGCGTCTTCCTGCGCCACGCGCAGCGGCTTGGCGATCCGCACGTGCCGCACCTCCGCCGCCACGCTGGGCAAATTGAGCAAGAAGATCACGAAGGCCACGGGCGCCAGCAGCAACATGGCAGTTTCCGCATGACCGAACCCCGTGCGATCGACCATCTCCACCAGCGTCCACACGGGATTCGTGATCTGCAGCAACGTGTACCCCAGCCCGCGGTTGGGCGACATCAGATAGATGATCAGCGGGATGCCGCAGCCGGCCACCAGCAGCAGAATCTGCACGAGCACGGAGAGCGCGATGCCCACCGGTGCGACGCGTTGCAACGCGCGCACGATGAGCCGTCCCAGTCCCAGGTAAATCACGATGTAAGAGAAGCCGGTGATAATAAAGCTGAGGACCTTGTCCATTGAGGCCCACGGCGCCGCAGCGGCGACGCCGGGGTTGAGCGTGTACCAGACACACAGCACGAACAGGGCGCCAAAGACCGCGGCCAACAGGTTTCCCAATGCGAACAGGTAGCCGGTGCCGGGACCGGGATTGAACCAGGTGAGCAACGACCGGCCCAGAAAGCTCTGCGGCAATTGGCGTTTCACGCGGGGCGAAAGATAGGGCCACTCGCCCGTGAGCAGCGTCCCCATGATGTACCAATGCAGTCCGCTGAAGGTGAGGTACATCAGCATGATGCCGCCGACATCATTGGAGGAAAAGCTCTCGAACTTCCACAGGCCCCAGGCAATCCATCCGGTGAACAGCAGGAATTGAATCAGCATGACGATGCGCAGCGGCGTGGAGCGGTTATCGCTGGAGAAGGTAAGCTGCCCTGCCGCGGCAAAGTACAGGAGCGCGAAGTAGCTGACGTAGGCGGTGAGCATGGCCAGATGCATGACCCAGAAATCGGCGTCGTCGAAGCCGAACTGCGACCAGGAGAGCATCTCGTAGGCCAGGCCGCAGGTCATCATGAAGGCGAAGGCCAGCCCCAGGATCAGCACGACGGAGAGCACCACCTGCCAGTGCTTCTCGCCCGTGACTGTAGCCACCAGCAATGCCGCGAGCGAGAACGCCAGCGAAGTGAAGAAGATGTACAGCAACATGAAGACGATCGTCAGCACATCGATCCCGCGCAGCATGTACGTGAATGCCAGGCAGGGGGAGACGGCCGAGAAGTAGACGATCATCTGGAGCATGGCGCTGCCCAGCTTGCCGCTGATGACCTGCCGCGGCTTGAGCGTGGTGATGGCCAACAGCTCGAAGGTGCGGTCCTCGCGCTCGCCGGCCAGCGAGCGGAACGCCCCATAGGGAACGATAATCAGCAGTGGGAACGCCAGAATCAGGAAGTAGATGTAAAAGATGTCCGGGCCGCTGAAGCTGAAGTACACCTCGGGCCCTTGCAGCGCGATGCCCAGGATCGACCATCCCCACGCGCAGATCAGCACCAGGCCAAATGTGATCAGGAACTGTTTGCTTTTGAGCGCCTGCCGGCACTCCTTAACCAGAATGGGATTGAGATACTCGCCCGTTTTATCCAGCGCGTGCTCGAAGCGGGCCAGCCAGGTTGTGGAGGGCTCGGCTACCAGCGGCGAATCTTCCGCGGCCAGCGTTGCGACGGTGTCGACGGTTGTCATGAAACCAGCCCCTCGGTCACTTGCATGAACACGTCTTCCAATGTTCGTTGCTGGCCGCCGAAAGCCGCCACGCGAAATCCGCCCTGAATCATGGCCTGCAAAAGGTCGGCCTCGGATTGCTCGTCGCCCAGGTGCGAGAACGTGGCCAGCTCTCCATCGATCGCCAGGTCCGCCACGTCGCCCC
>JBGTDH010000905.1:0-8993 GCA_041748435.1 Pirellulales bacterium | reverse complement strand
TCGCCCGTCACCACCACCAGCGTCTTGGAGAGCAGGCCCCGCTCCGCCAGATCGGCATATAAGCTGGACATGCCGGCATCCAGCGTGGGCAGCAACTCGCTTCGCAGCACATGGAAGTTGTTGTCGTGCGTGTCCCAATTTGTATGGTCGATCGTCACGCAACGCACTCCGGCTTCCACCAGCCGCCGAGCCATGAGGCAAGACTGCCCCAGCGACGTGCGGCCGTATTGATCGCGAAGCTTCTCCGATTCCGCCGAGATATCGAAAGCCCGCTTGGCCTCGGGCGAAGTCATCAGGTCGAAGGCCCGTTGACGGAAAGCGTCGACGGTGCGCGCGTTGGTGTTTGCCGCCGTCTCCGCCGATTTCTGATAGCGATCGACTCGCGAAAGAACCTCGCGGCGGGCCGCCAGTCGCGTGGCATCCAACTCCAGCGGCGGCGTCAAATCGGGCACCGCAAAGCCGGGAGCATTGGGATCGGCCTCGATGACAAACGGTGCGGACGCCGGGCCCAGATACGCCGCTCCGCCGCTGGCATGCATCTTCGGCAAGCAAACGTAACCCGGGACACTCCCCCGTGGACCCAGCTTGCGGGCAATGACCGAGCCGTGACTGGGCTTTTGATTATTCGGCGAGACCGACGGATTGAAGCCGGCTGTCGGAGCGTAGCCCGTCAGCATGTAATGATCTGCCGGGCCGTGATTGGAATCGTGATGTCCAAAGGAGCGAATGAGCGAGAACTTATCCATCTGCTGGGCCACGCGCGGCAGATGCTCGCACACGTCGATGCCCGGCACGTTGGTCGGGATCGAGTTAAACTCTCCGCGGAACTCGGCCGGCGCGTCGGGCTTGAGATCGAACGTATCGATCGTGCTCAAGCCTCCCTTGAGGAACAGGATAATCAGCGAGACATCATCCTTGGCTGTCTTGCCGGCTGCGGCCAAGGCCTGCTGCTGGAGCAACTCGGGAAGCGTCGTGCCAAAGCCCAACGCTCCCGCGGCGCCAATGCGAAGCAGATCGCGTCGAGGTAGACCATCGCAAAAGGGCAGGCGGTGCATGGTCGCGTTCCTGAAAGGCGGGCAGTCCGGTGGGGCGATGCCTGATTAGAGCCTACCCCGACGCATCAATCAAGATCGATGCCTTGCTCTTGTCTTGGAGATGCCCCGTTACAGCGGTGCAATCTGGATGCCCAGAAACTCCACATCGGTTTCCGGATCGTGGGCCTGCAATTGCAGCGTGCCCGGCTGCACGCGCAGACCTTGCCGCGGGTTATCGTGGGGCGCTCGTGTGTCGGTCCAGTCGATGAGTTGATGCCCGTTGACCCAGGTGGCGATGTGCGGGCCGTTGGCCACGACCGTCATGCGGAACGGCACGAAGTCGCGACTCACCAGGCGGCGGGCCAGTTGACGATCGTCGATCGAGCCAGTGCTCCAGATGCTGGGGTGGGCGGGATCGTTCTCTTGGCAGCGATTGTAGATCTGCGCCTCGTAGCCGTTCATAAAATCGCCGGGCCGGCTGCGAAAGAACACGCCGCCGTTGGAGTGTTGTGATCTGGTTCGCACATCGACCTGCAACACGAAATCGCCGAACTTCTCCGGATACTCCAGCGCCCCCGGCCCCCCGACTGCCAGCACGGCGCCGTCCTTGATCATCCACACCGGCCGCTTCTCCGCAGGCAGATTCTGTCGATCGATCCTCTGCCAGGGCGAAAGATCTTTGCCGGTGAACAGCGGCTTCAGCCCCAGGGGATGAATCTGCATCACTTGGACCGCCGTCTTATCGAGCAAACGAATTGGCCCGGGCTTGCCGCGGACTTCTTTGCGAAAGACGCCCCGTTTGACTTCAACACGCTCGCCCGCCAGTTGCACCGCGCCGTCGGAATCGAACCGGGCCAGTATCTGATAATCGCCGAACGCACTCGTCGTGGCGCCGCCAATCAGAATTCCAGTTTTGAGTGTCGCGCCGTCCCAGCCGAACGTCGTGCGGCCATCGAACAGGGTGATCCAACCGTTTAAGGCATCCTCGCGTCTCAGGAAGCGTCCCCATTCCGAAAGCGGCAAATCGGGGTTGAGCGGTCGGACAACAATGCGATCCGGCAGCGCGGTAAACGTCAACTCACTCTCGGTGAGCACCTTGCTCAAGACATGCCCTAGAGTTTGATTTCGATAGGTGGCGGTGACCGCGGGAAAGTCTCGTCCGTTGGCGGTGGCATCCAGCTCAAACTTGAACTTCAGATAATCCGACAGGAATTCGAGCACATCTTCGACCGGCGTCTCGACAAACTCCAGCGGCACGATCGTTTGCAAGACCTTGTCGTTTGCAGAGACTGGCGATGCCTCGATGAGAGGGAGCCACACGAATACCGCGAACGACATCACTGAGTACCTGGCAGGCATGGCGGTGCTCCCTATTGCTACTCGAAAGGAAATGCGGATTCTCAGGCGTCACCCTGACACAAAGGGCCCCTCGACGGAAATCGGCAAGGCCGTCAAAAGGCTCTGCCGCTCCAGCGATTCGACTTGGTCTCGATTATGGCAAGTGAGCTGCGGCAATTCTGCGTGCCCCGGATCATTCGACTCGGGGCTCGGAAGCACTTGGATTCCTCGGGCTCGGAGATCGCCCGCGCGGAACACTGCCACAAAATAGCCCTGCTTGCTCTTGCCGGCGGCCACTTCCGTCAGGCTCTTGTACTTCGCGCGGTCGATGGAGATCCCCGTATGTTCGTCGTCGCGAGGATCGAATGCCTGCGGCGAGAGCCCTGAAGCGGGCGAGTACCAATTTCGCGAAACCGGGACGCGCCGATACAGAATCTCGTCATCGGCAACCGGCTCGTGACCGGGTGGAGGAGGCATGCGTGGGCACTCGTCAGGCTTGATCGAGGATCCACGGCGCTCTCTTCATAAGTCGATGGTTCACGAGAAAGCGATGCTCGATGCTCCGATCCGGTTCGATGTGGAGGGATTCCGCAATGCTGCCATTGGATAGCTCAAACACAATACCGCCGTGAGCATCGGCGATGACCCGCGAGGGAGCCACTGCACCTCGCCCACGCAGGTCGGCAGCTACTTGAATGGCCGTTCGGATCGTGTCCATCGACGGTGGTGGGAGCGCATCATCTTCCAGTTGGCCGGGATCATCCTCCCAATTCCTCAGTTGAGCTTCGATCGCGTCCCAAGCCCGGTCAGCCTTCAGGGCCACGCGCAGAGACCCAGCAGGCGGACATTCGTAGGCAGGCCATCGGGGTTCAGGAGTCATATGCAAATCCCGCTGAGATGTTACTCCTCTTATCTTAACAGCATCGAACGGGTCGAGCATACGGACAACTCGATCAAAACAACTCTAGCAGCGGTTTGCCGGCGGTGAGGTGAATGGGGCGGTTCTGGCGATCGTTAATGAGCAGGTCCGGCGGCACGCCGAGGGCGTAATAGAGCGTGGCCGTGAGATCGGCGGGAGCGACGGGGTTGATGGCGGGGCGATCGCCGATCTTGTCCGAGCGCCCATAAACCTGCCCGCCACGAACGCCACCGCCGGCCAGCACCGCAGAATAACAGAACGGCCAATGCTCCCGCCCCGCATTGGCGGCCGTGATCTTGGGCGCGCGGCCGAACTCCCCCACCCACACCACGAGGGTTTCGTCCAGCAGGCCGCGCACGGCCAGATCGTCCAGCAGCGCGGCAAACGCGGCATCGGTGGGAGGCATCAGGTCGTTCTTGTGCCGCGCGAAGTTGTTGCCGTGCGTGTCCCAGAAGTTGTGGCCATCGTTGTGCCAGTTGACGCATACCAGCGGCACGCCGGCCTCGCTCAGTCGCCGCGCCATCAGTACGCATTGCCCATGAATGTTCCGGCCGTAGCGGTCGCGCGTGCGAGGGTCTTCCTGAGTGAGGTCGAAAGCCTGCCGGCCGGCCGGAGAGCCGATCAGGTCGATGGCACGTTGCTGCTGCTGACCGAAACCTTGTGCCGCGCCCTCCAGGCGATCGAGCTGGCCATCGACCACTTGCAACAGTCCGCGACGGGCCTGCATCTGCTCCAGCGTCACGCTGGCGGGCAGAGACAAGCCGGAGACGGAGAAATCGGCCGCGTTCGGATCGCCTTCGATCACGAAGGGATCGTAACCATGCCCCAGCATGCCGGCGTGCTGCCCGGGCGCCTTGCCGCCGGGGGCTGCCGGATGGCTCACAATCCAGGGCAGCGTGACGGCCGCCGGCAATGTGCCCACTTGCGGACGAAGCCGGGAAAACATGGCCCCCACCTGCGGCCAATCTTGGCGCGAGGGGGGATCAGCATCGCTCATCGGCTTGGGGGCCAGACGGCCCGTCAGCAGATGATGCACGCTGGACAGATGGGCCGGATCGTCGTGCGTCACGGAGCGCACAATGGCGTACTTCTCGGCCTGCCGCGCCAGGAGCGGAAAATGCTCGCTGATCTGGATGCCAGTTACGCTGGTGGCGATGGGCTGAAACTCACCCCGCACTTCTGCCGGCGCCTCGGGCTTGAGGTCCCACGTATCCAGATGGCTCGGTCCGCCCCACATGAACAGAAAAATGCAGCGCTTGGCCCGACCAAAACCGCTGCCTTGTGAGGACTCGGCCGCCTGTGCCCGTCCGCCGGATAGCGCAGCCGACACCGCCAGACCCGCGAGCGATAGTGTGCCGGCTTCCAATAGCGCCCGCCGTCCGAGACGCTGCTGTTGCCGAAAATCGTGGCAAGGATTGCTAAGCATGCTGCCCAGACTACTCGCTGACCGGGCAATCCGGCAAGCGCGATCCCCAACGAGAAGCACTCCGGCGGCTATTTATCTAACTGGACCGGAGTTCCATCGGATTTGCGTCCCAGACGGTTGAAAATGACCTCGGAGATGCTCCAGCTAATGATGCGGACGCTGCCGTCGGCCATCGCGCCGTTCATGCCACCGGGATGGGCGCCGCCGAAATAGCTTCCCAACCTGGGTGCGGGGGTGCGATTCAAGGGGTCGCGAAACCAATCACAGCAGGGGTTGTTGTCGGCAGGAAGCACACCCCCGTTCGTGTCGCGCAGCGGAGCACGGTCACCAATCCGGATTCCATCCTGATCCAGCGAGCTGATCAGGTTATGATCGTCCATCCAGGAGCCAAGGCTGTATTGATCGGGCCGCAGCCATTTCTCCCCTAACAGCAACGTGGAAGTGGTTCCATCCAAGATATTGCCAAAATTGACGGGATTGTCCCGACTCCAGGAGCGACCGGCTTCTCTGGGCTCCGAAGGAATGATAATGCCCGCGAAACTGTTCGAGTCTGCAAACACCGCCCCTTCACCCCGAGACACCGGTCCGAAGTACGGGACGGCGTAATCGAGCGGTGCGCCGCCGAGGGCCGAACCGTTGCTCAGGCGGCCCGACACGCGTCGCGAGGGGCAAACAACGAAGTTGAGCCAGGTATTGCGGATCACACCGGCCTGCAACTCCTGCGAGGACTGCTGCTCCACATACGGCAGCGTCTGGAACACCCACCCGGCGGCCTGATGCGGCGGTGCGGGCCAGGGCTCTCCCGTTGGCTGCCCGCCCACCACCGGCCCTCGGCTGAAAGAATTCACCGCTGCGCCCGCGAACGTGTAAGGATGGATGCATCCGTTCTGGCCCCACATCTGATGCATCGATGTAAGCCGGTTTGGCGTCGGGCATCGCATTGCACCAGGTATACCAACCGGCGCTGGGAAACCGCTTATGGGCGTCGTGGAAGTTGTGCATCGCCAGCGCCAGTTGCTTGATGTTGTTCATGCATTGCGAGCGACGCGCCGCTTCGCGCGCGGCCTGCACCGCCGGCAGCAACAGGGCGATCAGGATGCCGATGATCGCGATGACGACGAGCAACTCGACGAGCGTAAAGCCAAGTCTACGCGGTGGGAAATGGCGGCTCATGAGCTTGATCTCCAGGAGAAGGGCGCGGCTATTTATTGTACTGCTGGAACATTTGCTCGTCGTACTCTTCGACGTAACCGATCGACAGGGCGACGTAACGGCGACCCTCATGGCCCGTCGCTTCCCAAGCGACGGCCCGAGGTTCCCCGCCGGGCTTGAGGCTCTGGTTATACTTGATCACAAACGGCTGGTTGTCTCGCGTTGAAATGAAGATGCCCTCCAGGTCTTCGCCGACCAGGTAGGCCTCTCTCTCCTGGGCTGTTAACTGTTGGGCGAACTCCCGCAGGTCTTGCTCCTTGGCGGGGCTGGCGCGCTTCTTATCGGAATACAACTGGTACAGCCGCAGCAACTTTGTGAGCCGAGCCTTGGACTCCGTTTCCGTGAAGCCGGCCGTTCCATTGCCGCAGCCGGGGGTGCCAAACAAAAGTATGACAACCGCAAGCAGGGCTATCGACCGCATCGACAAAAAACGTAACATCGCCATGTTTCACAACCGGATGCGAAGAAGCCGGAGCCTGCCCAGTGGCCAAGCCTCGACCGCGAGCGAAACCCCACGCCGAAACTGCGAACCAGCCTCGAGCACATAACAGAAAGAAATGCGACCCCACGTCGAGTTGGATGATATCGCTGCTGCGTTATGGCGTCAAATTAATTTCAAAAGGTTTATCGTCCGGGGGCAATGTCCGCAACATGGCGTTGGCCTGCGCAACGCGTTAGGATGCCGCGCGAAGCATATTGTCGCATGACTTGCATGACATGAGCACCGATTCTCGCGAGACCGTCATTCAGACGCAGCGGCTGACGCGGCTGTTTGGCCAGCTTGTGGCCGTGGATGATGTCTCCATCGACGTGCCCAAGGCTGCCATCTACGGGTTTCTCGGACCCAACGGCAGCGGCAAATCGACCATTATTCGCATGTTGTGCGGCGTGCTGCGGCCCTCCGCCGGCTCGGGATCGGTGCTGGGCTACGATATTGCGCACGAGGCAGAGTCGATCAAACGCCGCATCGGGTACATGTCGCAACGGTTCAGTCTGTATGCCGATCTGACGGTCCTGGAGAACATCCATTTTTATGGCCGCATCTACGGCCTGCGCTCTGCGCGGCTGGCCGATCGTACGCAGGCGATGCTCGATCTCACCGGCTTGGAGCATCGGGCCGATCAACTGGCGGGCACGCTCTCCGGCGGTTGGAAGCAGCGGCTGGCGCTGGGCTGCGCGCTGATTCACGAGCCCGATGTGCTGTTCCTGGACGAGCCAACCGCAGGCATCGATCCCGTAGCTCGCCGCGATTTGTGGGACTTGCTGTTCCGCCTCAGCGGCGAAGGCAAGACCCTGTTCGTCACCACGCATTACATGGACGAGGCGGAGCGCTGCACGCACATCGGGTACATCTATCTGGCGAAGCTCATCGCCAGCGGCCGGCCGGACGAGTTGAAGCGCTTGCCCGAAGTCACGCCCGAGGGCACGCGCCGTTGGGAATTAAGTTGCGCCGCCGCAAGCGAGCAGCTTCAGCTTCTCCGATCACAGCCGTGGGTACGCGACGCCACGTTGTTTGGCGAGCGGATTCACCTGCTGGCCGAGCGTGCGGCCGACGAAGGGCAGATCGCCGCGGCGCTCACGCATCAAACCGCTGCACCGGAATTGCGGGAGATTGCACCTTCGCTGGAAGACGTGTTCGTGACCCTCAGCCGCGCGGAGGCGGAGCGTCGTCCAACCCAACCCACGGCTACGCGCGTGCAGCAGCAGGAAATGATCCGCGAGCGGCCTCCCGCGCCGCCGCCGAAGCGCACGGTCGAGAAGGAACGTCCGCTGCACGGCCTGGGGGCAATCTTCGCCAAGGAGTTCAGCCATATTCGCCGCGATCGCGTGACGCTGTTCATCATGTTTGTCATCCCGGCGATTCAACTCACCATCTTCGGCTATGCCCTCGATACCAAAGTCGAGTTCATTCCCACCGTGGTCCTCAATCTCGATGGCCGCCGTGAGAGCCAGTACTTGCTGGAGGAGTTCGTCAACTCGCGGAAGTTCAAGATCGTGGAACAGGCCGTGAGCGAGGACGCGTTTCAGCGAGCCATGTCGACCGGCCGCGCCAAGGTGGGCCTGCGCATTCCCGCCGATTATGCCGATAAGCTGCTTCGCCGCGAGAACGCCGTGGTGGGCGTGCTCATTGATGGCAGCGATTCCCAGGTAGCCACCGCCACACTCACCACGGTCAAGCTGCTGGGCTTCACCAACTCCGTGCAACGCGGCCGGGCCATTGGCGAGGCGATTCAAGTCAGTGCCGCGCGGGACCCGGCGGGACGCTCCACGTTTCCGGTCGAACTGCGCACACGCCTGCTCTACAACCCGGACCTGTTAAGCGAACGGTTCTTCGTGCCAGGCCTCGTGGGCATCATTCTGCAACTTGTGACGGTGTTTCTCACCAGCTTTGCGATTGTCCGCGAGCGCGAGATCGGCACGCTGGAGCAACTGTTTGTCACGCCGGTCGGCCGATTGGGGCTGATGCTGGGCAAGCTGATGCCGTACCTGGCCATCGGCGCCGTGGTGATGGTAACGGTCTTGCTCGTCATGGTGTTCTTGTTCCAGGTTCCCATCCGCGGCAATCTGTTCCTGCTCTTAGGCCTGGGGATGATGTTCCTGTTCTCAGCCCTGGGACTGGGCGTGCTTATCTCGACGATTGCGGCCAATCAGGTGCAGGCCATGCAAATGGCCATGCTGGTGATGTTGCCTTCAATCCTGCTCTCCGGCTTCGTCTTCCCGCGCGACAACATGCCGCTGCCCTTGTATGCCTTGGGCTACCTGTTCCCCGTCACATACTTCATCGAGATCCTGCGAGGCATCATCTTGCGTGGCGCCGGCTTCCTCGATCTGCTCCCCTGGATCATCGGCCTCGCGGCCTGTAGCGTGGCACTGCCCACGCTGAGCGTGTGGCGGTTCCAGAAATCGCTCGACTAGTCTTAGTCTAGTGCCCGTCCGGAAATGCGATCCAGGCGTGGTTTCCGGGAATTTCCTGAAAAATAGTTCCTCCAAGATGAACCCTTCTTCGTTCTGGCGCGTTTAAGAACGCAGGGAAAGTCTCCAGAACAGGATGTCATCTTCGAGG